>DAORCZ010000215.1:0-10178 GCA_035345735.1 Pseudomonadota bacterium
GCGGCGGCTTCGGCGGGGGCTTCGCTGGCCGGGCTCGCGGCGGGGGGCTCGACGACGGGCGGCGGCGGCGGGGCGGCGGCTTCGAATAGCTCGCCGGCGGTCGCAGCGCTCTCAGGGTGGATGTCAATCAGCCAGCGCGGCAGCTTGCCTCCGGCTCCGGCGACGATGAGCATCCCGGCGCCGCTGCCTTCGCGGACGCGACGGACCTTGGCGGCAAGCTGGTGGTCGCCGTAGCGCAGGCTGAGCGCGGTGGCGACCGGCATCGGTGCGTCGCTGGGGACGAACAGGCCGCCGTCTTCAAAGCGCCCGCTGGTCTGCCGTAGAAGAGGGAGTCCCTGGTAGGAAATGTCTAGGCTCATTACATAAAAAAGTAACAAAGTTCGCGACTAGCGAACAGCGGCAAATCCCGCGGAGCCAGGAATTTGACGGAGCGACGGGACCATCGCCGAATGCGGCCCCATGAAAATCTTTCACCTGATCGCAATCACTCCATGGTTCCTGTGGGCCTGTGGCGGCACTGAGCCGATGGTCGAGTACAGCCCGCTCGACGGCGAAGCCTGTGTCGGAAACCCCGAGCAGATGCCGGTCGGGCTGACCCCCGTCGAAGACGCGCCGCTTCTGCAAGAGGCGCTGGGCAAGACCGGCGAGGGCAAGCTGTGCACCGGCCGCGTCTTTGCCGCCAGCCAGGCCGGCAGTGTGACCGTCTACCGCGTCTGGAACCGCGCCAAGAGCTACACCGAGTTCGGCAAGTGGTGGTCGCTGGGCGCGCCGATGGGCACGGTCGACAGCTATCGCCAAGAAAACGCCATCTGCCCCGAGTGGAGCGATCTGAATCAGCTTACGCGCTGTACGCTGAAGGCCGGGGCCCACGTCGTCATCGGTCCGGGGCAGAGTGCGGCCTGCATGTCGCTGACCTACGAGAAGTCGGCGACCAACCAGGTCTACATGGCCAACGACACCCGCGTCGGCATGCTCTACGTCGAGGGCTGCACGCAGCTTGGGATGTGGCCGTCGCCCTGACCGTTTCCGTCGGGGAGCAGCGGGCTGCAGTCTGCGTCTAGGTTGTCTGGGGGGAGAGGGCGGCGAGGGCGGGCGGAGGGACTACTTGGTGGCGGCTTTGGCTTCGTGAGCCGCGGCCTTGGCCTCGTGCTTGGCGGCCTTGGCTTCGTGCTTGGCGGCCTTGGCCTCGTGTGCCTCGGCCTTGGCTTCGTGCTTGGCGGCGTGGGCCGGATCGGCGGCGGCCTTGGCTTCCTGCTTGGCAGCTTTGGCGTCCTGCTTGGCGGCCTTGACGTCTTCCTTGGCGGCCTTGGCCTCTTGCTTGGCGGCCTTGGCGTCCTGATGTGCCGCGGCGGGAGCCTGGGCGAACGCCACCCCCGAGGAGAGAAGCGTCACGAGCGAAAGCGAGAAGATCTTGTTCATGGTGCGGGTCTCCGTGTCCTGGGAATTTCTGGGGCGAGAACCTGGCAGCCAGGCTGCCGTGTGCTCGTCGCGGCTTGAGCGATGCCACAGGGTAACAGACGAACGATCGCGCGATCTCTTCATCGCATGGCCAGGGCGGTGATGGATCGAGAGCGGCCAGCGTCGGGCAGTGTGGGTGCGCAGGGGGCCAGCAGGGGCAGGGGGCGGAGGTTCGACAGAGCTAGACGTAGATGTCGGCGTTCTTGCGCGTCCCGGCGAGTTCGCGGAGGTAGCAGTGGGCCGCGCCGTCGATCAGACCCTTGCTGTCAGCGACGCGCATGAACGACTTGGCGAGCTGCGGCGATTCGCGAAAATCTGCGACGCGGCGGGGGTCGCCAGCCAGCTGGCAGTACAGCTGATGATCGAAGTGGGCGTGCGAGTTGAGCTCGCCGTCGTGGATGTGCACCGTCGGGAAGAACAGGTGGTTGGGATCGGCGCTGGGGAAAGAAAAGGCCATCGGGTGGACCGAGGTCGCGGTGCGCTTGAGCTTGAACACGGCGAAGCCGAAGCGGCTATAGGCCGGCTGCTTGGCAAACGCCGACTCGGGCAGCCGGAAGCGCGCATCGAGGCGCGAGAAGTCTTTCGGCGTCGGTACGAATGAGGCCTCGAAGCTGCCGACCTGGACCACGGCCAGCGGCGCGGCCGCCGGCGCAGGGATGCTACGGCTGCGTGAGTTGGTGTGATCTAGGCTGAGCTCCTCGGGGAAGCCGTTGTGCAGATCATCGAAGAAGCCGGGGTAGCCATGCAGATCGATGAACTGCACCGCGTTCTCGGCCGTCCCGGCGGGCACCGGCAGCGGCAGCACCATCGCCAGGTCTTCCTTGGCCTGATAGACCATGCTGTAGGCCAGGAATTGCCGACCGCCTCCAGCCAGCCGGGCAAAGATCTTGGTGGCAGACACCGAGGTCACAGGACGACTAAAGCAGCACATTTCGATCCTCCGCAGACAGCGCGCTATCGCCATGATAAGGCCAGGCTGGCTGCGACTGGAGTTCTGTCGTAGCGACCGACAAAAGCTTGGCGGGGCCTCCCGCGCCGGGGCAAGATGCGGCCGCATGTGCGGAATCGTTGGCTACATCGGTCCTAAGCAGTCGACGGGCTTGCTGATTGGCGGGCTCAAGCGGCTGGAATATCGCGGCTATGACTCAGCCGGCGTGGCGGTGCTGGAGCCGCAGCCGGTCCGTGGAGCAGAGCCCGGCGCGAGCCAGCCGGGGCTGGAGCTAAAGGTGCTGCGCTGCCGCGGCAAGCTGAGCGAGCTAGAGGCGCTGGTGGCGCGCGAGCCCCCGCAGGGTCACGTCGGCATTGGCCACACGCGCTGGGCCACACACGGCCGGCCCTCCGACGAAAACGCCCACCCGCACTGCTACAAGGGCGTGGCGGTGGTGCACAACGGCATCATCGAAAACTACCTGGAGCTGAAGCAGGCGCTGTCGGCCCGCGGTCACGAGTTTCAGTCCGAGACCGACACCGAGATCGTCGCCCACCTGATCTGGGAAGAGCTGCAGCTAGACCCGGCGGGCAGTGAATCGGCCAAGACGCCGCGCAGTACCGCGCTGCGCGCTGACCGCCTGCTGCAAGCCACGCGACGAGCGCTGCATCGCGTGCACGGCGCCTACGCCATCGTCGTGCTGTCGCTCGATACGCCGGAAGAGATCGTCTGCGCCAAGAACGCCTCGCCGCTGGTGCTGGGGCTGGGTCAGGGCGAAAACTTCATCGCCTCCGACGTGCCGGCCCTGCTAGAGCACACGCGCCGCGTCGTGTTCTTGGAAGAGGGCGATCTGGCGCAGGTGCGCAGCGATGGGGTGCGCATCATCGATCTCGAAGGCAATGAGCGCACGGCTGCGCAGCGTCCGCCGCGGACCATCACCTGGTCGCTGGTCGCCGCCGAAAAAGCCGGCTTCAAGCACTTCATGCTCAAAGAGATCCACGAGCAGCCGCGCGCCGTCACCGATACGCTGCGCGGTCGCTTGGTGCATCAGCCACCTGATGCGCTGCTCGACGGCATTGCCCTGGGCCAGCCGGGCACGGGGATCGATCCGGGGATCAAAGTACGGCGCGTCATTTTGCTCGCCTGTGGCACCTCGTATCACGCGGCGCTCGTCGGCAAATACATGATCGAGCGCCTGGCCCGGCTGCCGGTCGAGGTCGATCTGGCGTCGGAGTTTCGCTATCGCGATCCGGTGCTGTTGCCCGGCGATCTGGCGATTTCGGTGTCGCAGTCGGGTGAGACCGCCGACACGCTGGCCGCCGTCAAAGAGGCACGTGGTCGCGGTGCGCAGACGCTATCGATCGCCAACGTCGTCGATTCGTCGATCCCACGGGCCTCGCACCACGCGCTTTACACCCACGCTGGGCCCGAGATCGGCGTCGCGTCGACCAAGGCCTTTACTACCCAGCTCTCGGCGCTGTTTCTCCTGGCCGTGCACTTGGGGCGACGCACCGGCGCGCTGGGCGAAGCGGCAGCGGCTGAGCTGGTTCATGAGCTCTTGGCCATCCCCGCCAAGATCGGCGAGACCATCGAGACCGCCGCTCAAGTACAGGCGCTGGCCCGTCGCTACGCCCATGCCCAAGACGTCCTGTATCTCGGCCGCGGCCCGCAGTATCCGATTGCGCTCGAAGGCGCGCTCAAGCTCAAAGAGATCTCGTACATCCACGCCGAAGGCTATGCGGCGGGCGAGATGAAGCACGGACCGATCGCGCTCATCGACGAGGGCGTGCCGGTCATCGTCCTGGCCCCTGAGGAGTACGGTTACGAGAAGGTGCTGTCGAACCTGTCGGAAGTAAAAGCCCGCGGCGGCCAAGTCATTGCCGTCGCGACCCGCGGGGATGCGGCGCTGCGTCGGCTGGCCGACGAGGTCATCGAGGTGCCGCGCGCGCCCTCGCTGCTCTTGCCGCTTTTGACCGTCGTGCCGCTGCAGCTCTTTGCCTATCACGTCGCGGACATCAAGGGGACCGACGTCGATCAGCCCCGCAACCTCGCCAAGTCGGTGACCGTAGAGTAGTAGAATAGGCCTTTGTGCCCCCCGGAGGACCCATGAGCCAGGCCGTAACCACGACGGAAAGCGAAGCTGCCTCGGCAGCCCCGACCGAAAACCTCGCCGCGCTGATCGACGGCGGAGCTGATCAGGCCAAGCTGGCGGCCTACCTCGATGGGCTTCCGGCCGAGGAGCGCATCCGCGACGCGCAGAGCCTGGGCAAAAAGCAGCTTGCCGCGCTGTACGAGCGCTGTGCCGGCTCGGTCCTGACCCTGGAAGACATGGTGCCGGCCAATGCTCCCGTCGGTGAGCAGGTCATCTTCGCCGGTCGCAATGATCTGCTGATGTTCCGCCGGTTCGAGAAGCGCTTCGCCCGCACCAAGGACGGCGCAGTCATCGGCTACAACCACCAGACGATGGGCGCCTTCACCGGCCCCGGCTACTTCACGGTGCTGCCGGCCGGCGAAGAGATCGTCATCGACTACACCAAAGAGCCGACGCAGGACGATGCGCCGGCGATCTGGCCCAAGGTCAAGCCCAACGCCTCGGGTCTATCGCACATCGTCTACAAGAACATGCAGGACTACTGCCGCCGCGTGTCGCGGGATGTGGTCATCGGGCACGCCACCAAGTTCGGCAAGTCCATCGGCCACTACTTCATCCTGGCCCGTCGCCCCCCCGCTCCGCCCCCAGAGAACGCGACCGCGGCCGGCAGCGAGAGCTAAGGCCGCGAGCCGCCGACGGGAAGCGGCGCGGGCCTTGCCGAGCTGGAATGCCAGACACAGCTTGGGGGTTGCAGCGAATATCCCTCCACACCACGTCGCCGACCCCGGTCGGTAAAGAGGTCTTCCGATGTCGCTCATGAACGCCACAGAAAAACTTTTCGGATCGATTCCGCTCGATGAACGGCAGGCTACCGTCGCCAAGCAGACCTATGCCCTGCTCAGCATCAGCTTGGTCAGCGCATTTGTCGGTGGCTACATGGGCAGCGGCTCGATTGCGCTGGCCCAGTTCTTCGCCAACCCCATCGGCTGGATCGCCGCGCTCGTGCTGCTAAACGTCGTGCCGCGCGTGGCGCTGTGGGCCGCCGATCGCAGCCCGACGGTGGGCCTGCTAGCGCTGGGGGCGGATGGCTTCTTGTCCGGCCTGGCCATCTCGCCGCTTCTGTTCATCGCCCGCTTCTATCACCCCGAGATGATCGTCGCGGCTGGTGCGGTGACGGCGGCGGCCTTCCTCTCGGTGACTGGCTACATGCTGATCACGCGTGAGCGCTTCAACGCGCCGTCGGGCCTGATGACCGGCATGTTCGTCAGCATCATGGCGGCGATCCTCATCAACTCGCTGCTCCTGCACATGCCGCTCCTCGGCATCATCATCAGCATCGGCATCGCCATCTTTGGCGTGATCATGCTGATCTACGCCACCAGCGAAGTGCTGACCGACCCCAGCTTTGACAGCCCGGTGCGCGGCGCGCTGATGCTGTTCGCGGCGCTGTTCAACATCTTCGTCAGCGCCCTCCGCCTGCTCCTCAGCTTCACCTCGCGCGACTAGCCGCCCCCGCCTCGGCCACGCCGTCCGGTGTGCCCCCGCGGGCACTGGTGATTGGCCTCCTACTCCGCGCCTCCCGCTCCGCGCCTCCCGCCCCCGTTTCCGGTTTCCGTACAAAAATTCGCCGCGCTTGCTGGGCCAGCCTCTGGGCCGGCAGGTAACGCCACTTGCCTGTCTTTACCCCTGAGTCCCACGACGATGTGGGGCAGTTACAGGTAAAGCAGGCCACTGGGCAGCCTGTTCGACCAGTGCGCTCCTGCCCCCTGGCGCGTGCCCGGGAAAGGCTTGGTCCGCAGTCTCTCCGACGGGATTTTGCGGATTTTTGCTCCTGAGCTCGCATGCCCTAGCGAGCTCGGCATGAGTAAACACAGTCAAAAGACCATAGGGATACGGAAATTAAAGGGGATTGTTTTGCCCTTAGTGCCAGAAGGTATGCGCACAGTGCTGGTAAATTGAAACGCGACACGTGAACTTTTTGCAAGCCTAAGCTGCAAATCTATCTTGACTAGGCTGTGGTCTCTGTTTGATCAATACCGGCCATCGGACCTGGAATCCCGACGAAGAACTCCGCTGACCGGCTAGGCGGCTAGCCAAATAACCCCGATCATCCAGCGGTAGTCCTTCAGCGCTTTTGCGGGAAACCGGGTTTCGGAACAAGCGCAGCCCGCATCGTTTACAAGCATCCGCACTACGACATCCCCAGAAACATCCACCAAAAAATCCTCAGAGACATCGCGATAAAGGAGCCCGTCATGCCCGTCATCTACGACCAAACGATCAAGAGCCCGTCCCTGCGCCCCGCTTCCCCGGCGGCCCCCCTGCGCTCGCCTGGCGCGCTGTCGTCGGCTGGCAGTGCCATGCCTGCCGAGGCCCCAGCGGGCGTGGCTGGCCTGGATCCGACGCTGCCGGCCCCGCGCTCGGGTCCCCTGCCGGTGATCGATCCGGCGCATGCTCCGCGGGCCCGTGGCTTTGCGGCGATGGACAAGGATCGTCAGCGCAAGATCGCCAGCGCCGGCGGGCGCGCCGCCCACGAGTGCGGCAACGCCCACGAATTCACCTCGGAAGAGGCGCGCTCGGCCGGTCGCAAGGGCGGCATGTCGATCAGCCAGAACCGCGAGCACATGGCAGCCATCGGCAGCAAAGGTGGCCTGACCCGTGGCGAGCGACAGCGCGAACGCGAGTCCTCGGCGATGTAGCCAATCGTCAGCTTGCGCGGTCGTTTCCCATCGCGCTGGCGAGCCCCATTTTCACCCCGAAAAAGCGCCCCGCGGTGCCCGCAAAAACGGCGCCCCCAAAGCTTGTCTGACCGCCCCACCTAGGGAGTCAGCCGGGCGCCTCCTCCGTCGCAGAACGTACCCCCACGCCAAAGTGATCCCCCGGTCGTCGATCTGCGCTACGATGACCGAGCAATGGTGTCGCAGGCTTCCCGATCTAAGGGCCTAGGGGCCCGGCTCTGCAGGGCTTGGCTGCTCTGGGCCGGGGGAATTTTTGCGGCCGGTGGGATCGTTGGAGGGCGAGGAGTGGCCCACGCGCAAGGGGGGGCGGCTGCGCTCAGCACGCCGCGACTACAGGCGGATGTCGCCTACGGCGCTGGCAGCCCGTTGGGAGCCGATCCGCAGCGCCGGCTGGACCTCTATGTCCCGGCGCGCGCCCCGCTAGCCGCGGGCAGTCCGACGGTCACCACGTCGGCGCCGCCGCTGTTCATCTACATCCACGGTGGGGCCTGGGTCAGCGGCGACAAGCGGCAGTACAGCGACCTGGGCGAGACGCTGGCTCGGCACGGGGTGATGGTGGCGATCATCAACTACCGGCTGTCGGGTGAGGGCGGCGTGCGTCACCCGGCCCATGCCCAGGATGCGGCGGCGGCGGTCGCTTGGTTGCGCCGCAGCGCGAGCGAGCTGGGCTTTGATAAAAGCCGCATCTTTGTCGCTGGTCACTCCGCCGGGGCGCATATCGCGGCGCTGCTGGCCTACGACCCCAGCCTGCTATCCGCGGTTGGTGAGCGCCCGGACATCATCCGCGGCTACATCGGCCTTGAAGGCATCTACGATCTGCCTGAGCTCGTGCGACGCTTCCCCAGCTATCGCGTCGACTTCCTGCAGGTGGCGTTCAGCAGCGACGAGAGCACCTGGCGCGCCGCCTCGCCGCAGCATCTTTCGATCGCTCACCGGCGACCCTGGCTGCTGGTCCACTCGCAGAACGACGAGCTGGTCGATGTCGAGCAGTCGCGTCGCTTCAAGACGGCGCTCGAGAGCAAGAGCGTGCCCTTGCAGTGGCTGCTCCTCTCGCGCGGCAGTCACTTCGGCGTCATCCGCGAGCTGTCGACGTCCGGCAGCCCGCTTCTTACCCGCGTCCTCGACTTCCTGCGTTGAGCCGGATCCCGCAAAGAGGGTAGGCGAAAAGACGCACCGTGTTACCGACATAACTATGTAAGCCGATGACGATCGCTGGAGGTTGAAGAGGGTCCGATCGGCCGTGGAAAAAATATTTCAAAACCACGCCATAGTCATTCAGCAGAAATGAATTTAGGGGGGATTTATGGGTGTATTTGACTTGCTCGATAAGACCAAGGTTGGCGGTGTGCCGATGTTGGGTACCATTATCAACGGTGCCGCTGCCTTGACTCATGCTGGAATGGCCGGAATTGATTATTTAGCCGGTGATAAAGAAAATTCCCGGGATCACATGGCCATGGCCGCGATGGATACGGTGAAGGCCATTCCAGTGCTTGGCACGGCCGCCACGGTCGGTGAAGCCATCTATGATATCCATGCTGGGCGGCCGACCGAAGAACATCTCTTCGACCCCAGTGCGCCCGCCCGCCAACAGACGCTGCTGCAAGATGTCCGCGAGTGGATGTTTGGGCGCCGGCATGACGGCAAAGAGACCGGCAAGGACACCCAGGGGCTTTGGTAAGAGCGGGCAGTTGGTGGGTAATCTGGAAATAGGCTGACTCATGACGGATCTGGCTGAATCGATCATAGGAAAATGGGAAGATGTGGTTAAATTCGCTCGTGCAGATTTTGCTGTCGCCATTGAAGGAGATGACTGGTTAGGGGTTCAGTATAGTGATTCTCAGGAAGAGCCAGCTCCGCAGAAAGTGCGATTGCAAAAGTTCAATGCGCTAGGGCAGCCATACTTGGCCATCACTGCAGATATCTTTGATCAAAACGTCATTCCCGCCGAACTGGCACTGCGGATTAATAATGAGCTTCCGATCGCCGCTCTCGAAATCGAAGATGGAAAGTATCTCCTGCGTGCGACGGTGCCGCTTCAGGGCTTGGGACAGATCTATTTTCGACGGCTCATCGTGCACGTCGCCCGACAGGCGGAGCACATGCGACGCACCCTGGGAAAACCCGGGGGCGCATCGTCGCCCTATTCGTACTGCAGCGAGTAACCGACCCATGCCGGGGAATTGAGCTCTTGCTGCGTTCCCGAGGGGCGCAGCCGAGGTCTTGCGCAAATCGCCACCACCGGATGGCAGGAAAAGTAGGATCTATCCATGCCTACTTCGCCTTCTGGGTCCCCTGCTGCGGCGGGCGTCCCCGCCCCTGCCCCGCCGAACGCCGCTCCGGCGGTCGCTGTCACCCTGACGCTGCATCGGGCATCTGGGCCAGCCCGGGATGGGGCCGCCGGTGCGTCGGGGGGCGGCGCGGGCCCCAGCCCAACCGGCGACCACCTGCTGATCATTGAGACCGACTCGTCGTCGGTCTATGAGCTGCCGCGGGGCGGCGACCTGCTGATCGGCCGCGCTCCCGATGTGCAGATTCGCCTGCGCGATCCGTCGGCTTCGCGCGTGCATGCCCGGCTGTCGGCGGGGGAGGACGGCTTCTACATCAGCGATCTCGGCAGCTACAACGGCACGCGGGTCAACGGCGAGCGCATCAGCGCGGCCCAGCGTCTGCAGCCGGGCGACACCATCGCCATCTGCGACGTCGTTCTTCTGTATCGCCGACGCAGTCCGGCGGCGCTTTTGCGCCCCATCCACGGCAACCTGACCCCGCTGCGCGAGCGCTTAGAGGAAGAGATCGAGCGGGCCCAGACGAGCTATGGCGAGCTATCGGTGATGTGCATCGCGCTGCCCGAGCCCGGCGGGGCCGCCGCAACCCCTGAGCTGTCGCTCGCGCGGGTGGCCGAGATCTTGGGGCCCAAGCTGCGGCCGATCGACACCGTGGCCCGCGATGGGGAAGGGCG
>DAORCZ010000216.1:0-10157 GCA_035345735.1 Pseudomonadota bacterium
GCCCGACTTTCGCCGCCGCCACGACGAGCGCTTGTGATAGGATCGGCGCTGTTCCCTAGAGGCGGCTCACCGTCACGAGCTGCCCAGTTGTCGAGAGAGCGAGCGCGCTCACATCACTTCGGAGATCGCACACCATGGTGCCAGGACAGAGCACAGTCACGACCCTCCCCGGCGCTTCGCGCAGCTTCCTGCCGCGCGCACTGCTAGTCCTTCTGAGCTGCCTGCTGCTAAGCGCGCTGCTCCGCCCGGCCGAGGCGCAAGAGAAAAAGACCGTCGTGATCCTGGATATCCAGGGTGGCAATAAGCAGCTCCAGCAGGCGATCATCAACGCCCTCAAGGATCGCTACACGATCATCCCGCTGGCCAAGTGGAACGCCGCGGCCAAGAAGCTCAACGTCACCGGCCAGGGCACCGAAGAGGTCGCCATGGTGGCCAGTGACATCAAGGCCGACGCGGTGGTCACCGGCAAGGTCAAGCAGGACAAGGACAGCGGCGGCTGGAAGCTGAACATCGCCGCTCGTCAGGGCGCAAGCGGCAAGCCGATCGGCAAGATCAGCATCGACCTCAAGTCGCAGAAGGTCGACCCCGATGCCGTCGCGCAGGTCGAAAAAGAGATCTGGCCGGCGGTCGAAAAAGCCATCGCTGGCGAGGCTGCCGAGCCCGCCCAGCCCACCGAGCCCAAGGAGCCAAGCTCGCCGACGCCGTCGCAGCTTGGCGTCGAAGAAGATCCCATCGCCAAGATGAAGAAGCTGGAAGAGCAGCAGCGCAAGGCGCAGGCCGGTGAGCGCCCGGTCTGGTATCCGTTCGTCGATGCCAGCGCCGGCTTCATCCTCAACGGCCGCAGCTTCGGCTACAGCGAAGAGGCCAACCCCTCGTTCCAAGGCTGCTACGACTTCCAGACCAAGCGCCCCGACCCCAACAACCCTGGCCTGAACCCCCCGCCGGTCTACACCTACGGCGCCAAGCTCAACAAGTGCCCGAAGTATGACACCTCGGTGGCCGGCGGTGTCCGCGTCGATGTGACGGGTTACCCGCTGGCCTTCATGAACATCGACCCGGTCCGCGGCCTGGGCATCGGCGTCACCTTCGACTACATGTTCTGGCCGCCCAGCACGACGACGGGCACGAACCCCGTCACCCTCGACACCCGCGAGTTCCGCTTCGAGGTTGGTCTGCGCTACCACTGGAACATCCTCAACAAGCGCAGCCGCCCGTCGATCCTGGCCAATGTGCAGTTCGGCGGTCACTACTTCGCCGTCGCCAAGCAGGAGAAGTCCTACACGTTCATGGATGAAAACTTCATGACCCAGACGGCCAAGGGCATCGACGACCACGGCCTGCCGGACATCTTCTACCAGTACCTGACGATTGGCGTCGGCGGCCGCGTGCCCTACTTCGCCAACGACAAGATGTTCTTTGGCCTGCTGGTCAACTTCAACTTCCACGTCGTGCTCGGCTTTGGCGAGATCGGCACCCGCTTCGCCGACGAGTCGACCGCCGCCGCGCTGTACGGCAACGGTGGCTACGGCCCGGCCTCGGGCTTTGGTCTGCGCGCCTCGTTCACGCCGCTGGAAGCGATGGTCTGGAAGGGCCTGACGGTGCGCCTGTCCGGCTTCTACGAGCTGTTCAAGTACAGCTTCGCGCTCGGCGATGATCTGACGCGGGCCCCGGCCGGCGATCGCAAGCCCGACCAGGGAGCCCGTCACATCGCCCCTGGCGCCAGCGACAACTTCTTTGGCGCCATCGTGCAGGTCGGCTACCAGTACTAGCTCGCCTTGCCTCGCTCTCCTCGCCGACCGCAGCGCCTCGCGGTACCGCCACTCTCCTCTGAACACCACCTGCCGCCCTTCCCGCTGACCCTCACCGAGGTCGCGCCGGGGGGCGATGCAGTCGGCCGTCGCGACGATGGCTTGGTGGTGTTCGTGCCGGGGGGGACGCCGGGTGATGAGGCCCTCGTTCAGCTCGTCCGCAGTCATCGCAGCTACGCCCATGGCCGCTTGCTGCGCCTGCTTACCCCCGGACCGCTGCGCGTAAGTCCGCCCTGCGCCCTGGCCCTGCCAGCCGACAACGGGGCGAGTGCGGCGTGTGGTGGCTGTCCCCTGATGGCGATGGGGCGAGAGGCGCAGCTTGCAGCCAAGCAGGCCTGGGTGACGCGAGCGATGCGTCAGCTACCCATCGAGACGCGACCGATCCTGGCCCCGGCCGCAGCACAGGGCTATCGCCTGCGGGCCCGCCTGCTGCTGCGCGGTGGTCGTCTGGGCTTCGCTGCCGCCGGCTCGCATCATGGCAGTCAGCCCAGCGCCTGCCCGGTGCTTCTGCCAGAACTCAGTCGCGCGCTGTTTGAGCGCTGCCAAGTCCTGGTCCCCGCGCTCGGCGAGGGCGGAGCGCTTTCCGGCCTCGCGGGCTGGCACAACGGGCAACCGGCGATCCATCTGGCCGTGGAACCGGCGAATCCCAGCCGAACCGGGCTGGCAACGCTGCGACAGGGCCTGGCCCAGCTCCTTTCGGCCGGCGACATCGTCGGAGCCAGCCTGCATACCGCGAGTACCCCGAGTTCACCGAGCCGCGAGCCCGAGCTGCATGGCGTCCCCTACATCTCGCTCGTGCCGCCGGGCGATACGGATGCGCTGGGTCCGCTGTGGGGTGCGGCTTCCGGCTTTGCACAGGCCTGCCAGGCGGGCCACACCCTCTTGCCGCGCCTAGTCGCCGAGGCTGCGCGTGGCGCTGCCGCCCCCGACGGGACCGCGCCCCTGCCGCGGGTGCTGGAGCTCTTCAGCGGCAGCGGCAACCTTAGCCGCGCGCTGTGGCCGCTGACCGATGAGCTGATCTGTGTCGAGGGTGACGCCGCTGCCGTGGATCGCGCTCGCGCTGCGCTGGGGACCGGGCCCCGTCTGCTCGCCGAACCAGTGATCGATGCCCTGCGCCGCCTGCGCCGCGGGGCAGTGCTCCCAACCGTCGTCGTCCTCGATCCCCCTCGCGCCGGCGCCGCCGAGGCCATGCCGCTTGTCGCCGAGCTTGCTCCCCGGCGCGTGGTCTACGTCTCGTGCGATGTCATGACCCTGGCCCGCGATCTGGGACAGCTTCGAGCCCATGGCTACGTGCCGCGCTACGTGCAGCCGATCGACCTCATGCCGCACACCGCCGAGATCGAGTGCATCGCCGTCTGCGATGCCAGCGACCCGCGCGGGGGCTGAGCACACGACGCCCCGAACAGCAGCCAAGCGGACGATGCGACTTCAGCGCCAGCGCCCGCAGAACAGCCCCGCGGTCGGTGCGACTAGAAGACCCCCGGAGAGCCGGCCGGCTTCTTGCCCGCCTTAGACTTGGCCACCGGCCGCTTTGCGATCGTCTTTTTGGGCGGGGCGGGGGCCGGCTTGGCCACGGTCGGTGGCGTCGGCTCGGCGGGCTTGGGCAGCGCGGCCAGCGAGCGATCCACCGACACATCACGACCCAGCGGCACGGTAATCAGCGACTCTTGATAGCCGGCCAGGCGGAGCTTGAGCTGCTCGCTGCCTGGACTGGCTTCCCGCTCTTGCTGGAACGGCGTTGTGCCCAATACCTCATCGCTGCCGACGCGCACGACCTCGGCCCCGGCGGGCTCGCTCTCGATCGACCAGTGCACAAGGACTGGCTTGGGTGGGGCAACGGGCGGCGTGGCCGGCTGCGTCTCTGGGCTGGTGGCGGTGGGCGGCGGAGCGGCAGGAACGCTGCGGCGCGCAAACCACAGCGATCCCAACCCCAGCACCAAGAGCGAGGCGATGGCCACGCCCCCGACGATCTTGAAGCGAGCCGGCTGCACCGGTGACCGCTGGCCCGAGCTACCGCGCAGCGTCGTTGAGTACAAGGGGTCGCTCACCGGCGTCATCGCCGACGGCGAGTCTCCCACGCTGACCGCCATCAAGGCTCCCGATGAGGATCCAGGAGCCATCGGGATGCCGGGCATACTCGGCGGAGTGGGGATGCGCGGTGCACCGCCCGGCAGCGCGGGCAGAGCTCCCGAAGCCGAAGCCGGCGGAGGCAGGGCTGAAGCGCCCCCCGCCACCTGGCCAGCGATCGCGCCCGCGTTCAACATGGCGCGCAGCGTCTCTTTGTCGGGCAGGCTGCTGATGCGCGCCGTGGCTTGCTCTTCGACCTGATGACTGGTGCGTTCGCCGATGCGCCGCGCCACCTCAATCATGCTGGGGCGCTCTTCCTTCTTCTTGCGCAGCATCTGATCGACAAGCGTGCAGATGGCGATGTTGACGTTCGGTGCCAGCTCGCGCAGCGGCGTCGGCTGTTCGTAGATGTGCGCGGCGACAAGGGCGACTTCCGATGGCGTCTTAAACGGCATCTGCCCGGTCAGCATCTCGAACATCATCACGCCCAGCGCATAGACATCCGACTTGCCATCGATGTCGATCCGCCCCAGGCACTGCTCGGGCGACATATAGCGCGGCGTGCCGAGCAGGACCCCGGCCCGCGTCTGCGGATCCGCTTCCTGGGTGTTGGTCTTGTTCAGCTTGGCGATGCCAAAGTCGAGGAGCTTCACGCGCTCGCCACCCGCCACCATCATGTCGCCGACCAGCATGACGTTCGATGGCTTGAGGTCGCGATGCACGATCTCTTTTTCGTGCGCCGCCGCCAGCACCGAAGCCAGCTGCGAGGCGACGGCCAGCGCCGACTTCTCGGCGAGCCGTCCGCCCGATCGACGCAAGCGCGTGGTCAGGGTATCGCCGCGCAGGAGCTCCATCACCAGATAGGCACAGCCATCGGGAAGCTCGCCAAACTCTGAGATCTGCACCAAGCCGGGATGATCGATCAGGTTGACGGCGCGGGCTTCGTTGAACAGGCGGGTCAGCGACTCGGGATCGGCGGCGTAGACCGCCTTCATGACCTTGATCGCGACGCGCCGACCAAGGGCCTTGTGCACGGCCTCAAACACGCTGCCCATACCGCCTTCGCCGATCACCCGCGTCAGCTGGTATGGGCCGATCTGAGTACCGACGAGCGAGCCTTTCTCCACCGTTACAGTAAACGGCACAGTGCCGTACTTTGTAAATCCCTTCGCGGGACACGCGGATCTCCGCGATTTGTTAGGACATCGCCCGCCTTGACCCATGGTCGCCGCCTCTCGTACGCTGTAGCCTGAGAAGGTCTGGGGGCGCCCGCCGTGCTAGGGGAGAAGTTCGGCGACTATGAGATCGTGCGTTTGATTGGCCGGGGCGGCATGGGTGCCGTCTACGAGGCCATGAACGCCAACATCAGTCGTCGGGCCGCAATCAAAGTTCTCCTTCCCGAATTCGCGAAGGAAGACGACACGGTACGCCGCTTCTTCAACGAAGCGCGGGCGGTGAACACCATCAATCACCCCGGCGTGGTGCAGGTCTCTGACGTCGGTAAGCGCCCCGACGGCAGCCTGTATCTGGTGATGGAATTCTTGGAGGGCGAGACGCTGACCGAGCGCCTGCAAGGCAACGGCGGCAAGCTCCCTGAGTCGGTGGCGGTGACGGTGAGCTGGCAGCTCGCCGGCGTGCTGGCGGCGGCGCACAGCAAGGCGATCATCCATCGCGACATGAAGCCCGGGAACATCATGCTGGTTCCCGATATGGCCGGTCCCGACGGCGAACGGGTGAAGCTGCTCGACTTTGGCATCGCCAAGCTCAGTGGCACGGGCGGCGAAGATGCCAACACACGCAAGGGTCAGCTGTTGGGTACAGCGACCTACATGGCGCCCGAGCAGTTCCAGAGCGATCAGCCGATAGACGGCCAGAGCGATGTCTACAGCCTGGCCATCGTCATGTACCGCATGCTGTCCGGCAAAGTCCCATTCACCTCGACGAGCGGCGACCTTGGGTTGGCGGCGATGCACCTGTTTCAGAACGCGCCCTCGCTCAAGACCGTCGCGCCCGATGTCTCGCCCTGGCTGATCGACCTGGTCGATTCGATGCTGCGCAAGGAGCGCGAGAAGCGCCCGACGATGGCCGAGGTGCTCGACGAGCTGCAGCGCCATGTGCGGTTTCGGCCGGCCTCCAAGCGCTTGAGCGGCAGCCTGGTGCGCATCAGCGCGTCCGAGCTGCAGATGATGATGGACGATGGCGACTCCGCCGACGAGCTCAAGCCGGTGGAGGAAGAGAAGTCCAGCCCCTCGCGTCGGATACGCGAGCCGGGCACTTTCTCTAGCGCAAGCGTGCAGCTGGCGGCGCTGGGTACGCTGTGGGAGACGCGCAAGCCAATGGTTGCCGCCAGTGGCGCGGCCGCGCTGGTGCTGATCCTGGGCGTGCTGCTGCTGATCCTGCGCCGCTCGCCGCCCCCCGCGCCGCCTCCTGATCAGGCCGGAGAGAATACGGTGGCCGCCAAGCCCGAGGCCACCTCGGGGGGCGAAAAAGGCGAGAAACCACCCGCTGTGAACCCGCCGCCCAACCCGGCGACCGAGGGCAAGAATCCGGCAGGAACGGGTGCGACCAAGAGCGGCGCGGCCTCTCGCAATCGTGGAACCCCAAAGAAAGATGCCAGAGCACGCGGTGCCAAGAAGCCATCGATCAAGATCATCAACTAGCGCCGCGTGCGGCCTGGCTGTCCTCCTTTCCATCGGCACTGCCGGGGCGGCAGAGCCCGATCGCTGCAACCCCGACCCCGAGTGTGCGCGGCTGATCGAGCAGGCCGCCGAGCTCGCGGCACAGACGCAGTACGAGCAGGCTCTGGAGCGCTACAACAAGGCCTACGAGCGCTCGAAGGAACCGCGGTTGCTCATCAACATCGGCCGCTCGAACTACCGCCTGGGTCGCGTGCGCCTAGCGCTGGATGCGTTCTTGCGGATGCAGGCCACCCTGCCCGATGGCGAGCCCGAGCTGATGGAGCGCCTGCAAGCCTTCACCGCCGATGCGCAGCAGGCCTTCAACGCCGAGTCGAGGGAAGCGACGCCACCCGCTAACTGGGATGCGCCGAACAGCGGCAATCCACCGCGCCCCGCGCCCGCCGATCGCTGCCTCGCCGATCCGGTCTGTCAGCAGATCAGCGACCAGGCCGCCCAGCTCGCCGCGCAGACCCAGTACGATCGATCGCTGTCCGCATATGAGCGCGCCTATGCTCGCTCGGGTGAGCCACGCCTGCTGCTCAACATCGGACGCTGTTATTACCGCTTGGGTCGCCTGCGTCGCGCGCTCGCTTCGTACTACACGCTGCACCAAGCCATCCCAGTGCTAGAGCCCGATCCGCAGACGCGTCTCGATCAGTTCGTGGCCGAAGCCAAGGCCAGCCAAGACCGGGACCAGGTGGCGACCTATTCTGGGGCGGAGCCGCCACCCGCCGGAGCGCCCTCGTCCGCGGATTCAGCAGCGAACGGCACGGTGCTGGGCGGACGTCCGCTGTGGCGGGTGGCCACTGGCGCCGGGGCCGCTGGGCTGGGGGTGGTGTTCATCGCCTTGGGGGCCGGAGCGCTATCGAAAAATGGCAGCTGCGTGACCCCCAGCACAACCATGACCGGCGCCTGCGCAGTCATGACACGGCCCGATGGTCAGCGCAGTACGTTGCTTTTCGATGGAGTCACACCAGGGGTGCCGCTTCTGGTGATTGGAGGCGCCCTGGTCGTCGGCGGCGCGGTACTTATCGCTCTGCCAGGACGGGGCAAGACGACGGCGGGGCTCTCGCTCTGGCCGCGGGCCACGACGGGGCTAGCCCGCTAGCCGGTTACGACGCCGGGCCGCTAGCCAGTCAAAAATCGCAGGAGGACGGGGATGCGAACGCTGCTGGGCCTTGTGTTGGGACTGTGCAGCTGTCAGGTGCTGCCGCAGCGCGAGGTCCTGTGCAGCGAGACCGATCGCTGCGAGGGCGGGGGCGGAACCAACGGCCCCAAGATCACCGCGCCCTTTGTGCTGGGGCAACCCGATGAGCGCAGTAACTTCTGGCCGTCGGGTCTAAACAATCCGACGGCGGTCGCGCTGACCTCCGACGGCAAGCTGGTCGTCGCCGACCGCGGCAATGATCGCATCCTGATCTGGAACAGCGTCCCGACGCAGAACCAGCAGCCGGCCAACCTGGTACTGGGCCAGGCCGAGCTCAGCATCGGTCCGCGCCCCGGTCAGCCCAATAATCGGCGCAGCGATCTGCCGGATGTCTATCGCCTGACCGTCGATGGCAGCCAGCTGATCGCCGCCAGCGAGTCGGCCAACTTCATGGCTTTCTATCGGCCGCTGCCGACGACAAACAACATCGGTTACTCGTTTGTCTCAGATGGGGGCACGGGCATCTCGGCGAATACTTTCAGCGGTGCGTCGCCAGGCCTCGCGGCGGGACGCCTGTATTCCGCCGATCGCGCCAACAGCCGCGTCATGCTGTGGAACCCCGCCCCGACGACGGGTGGAGGCAATGCCGATGCCGTGCTCGGTCAGCTCAACGCGCAAGCCGGGACCGCGAATTCTGGTGGGCTAGGACAGGGCTCGCTCAACCTGCCGGAAGGCTCGCCGTCTAGCGACGGTACAAAGCTTTTGGTGACCGATACCGCCAACCACCGCGCCCTGCTGTGGACGACGCTGCCCAACATGAAGATGGACACGCCGAGCATCGTCGTGGGACAGGCCGGGTTCACCAGCAACGCCGCCAACCGCGGGGGTGCCGCCGATCTGGGCACCCTGTCGACACCGATCGCTTCGGCGCTGACCACCAGCCGCATGCTCGTCGTCGATCGCGGCAATCATCGTGTGCTGCTGTGGAATCAGCACCCCACGGCCTCGGGCCAAGCCGCCGATCTGGTCCTCGGCCAGAGCACCGCCAGCAGCACCAGCGCCAATCCCGTGGGTAGCCCAACGGCGGGCTCACTAAACACTCCGAACGGCGTGGCCAGCGATGGCACGCGCGTCGTCGTGGCCGACAGCGGCAACCACCGCGTATTGATCTGGAATAGCTGGCCTACCACAAGTGGCGCACCGGCCAGCGTGGTCCTTGGACAGCCACAGCTCACGACGGCGACGCCGCGCGGCCTTTACGCACAGAAGCGACTCTTCGCGACGCCGGTCGGCGTGACGCGCGTCGGCTCGCGCTTGGTCGTCACCGATGCCGATGCCCATCGCGTGCTGCTCTTCTCAGCCCTGCCGCTCGACGGCACCGCTGAAGCCAGCGTGGTCCTGGGGCAACCCAACTTCGATGCCAGCACCGCGAACAACGGCGGCCTCTCGGCGACCTCGCTCTCCGGCCCACGCTCGTCGGCCTCGGACGGCACGGCCCTGGCTATCGCCGACACCGGCAACCACCGCGTGTTGATCTATCGCAACGCCCCCAGCCAGAGCGGCCAAGCCGCCGACCTCGTCCTCGGCCAGAGCAGCCTGAGCAGCGGCACCGTCAACACCGGCGGCGCTGCAGCAGGCCTTAGCTCGCCCAGCTCTGTGTGCATGAGCGGCGGTCGCTTGTACGTCGCCGATACCGCCAACCACCGCGTGCTGATCTGGAATAGCCTGCCGACGCAGAACGGGAAGGCTGCCGATGTTGTGCTGGGCCAAGCCGACTTCACGGCCACGCAGGCCAACCGCGGCCAGGCCTCGGCCCAGGGGGGATCGCTGAAGTCCCCGGCTGGCGTATACAGCGACGGGACCTCGCTGTGGGTCAGTGATACCGGCAACAGCCGCGTGCTGATCTGGAACACCGCGACCCCGACCAACGGGCAGGCCGCGGATCTGGTCATCGGCCAGCTCAACCTGACGGGCAGCACCACGCCCGCCGGAGCGTCCGCGACCGTGGTCTCGATGCCGCAGGGCCTAAGCGTGCTTTCGGGTCAGTTGTACGTCGCCGATGCCGCCTTCCACCGCGTCCTGCGCTTTGCCAGCCTGCCCACCCGCAACACCGCGATTGCCAGCGAAGCCCTGGGCCAGCCCGCGCTGACCGCAAGTGGTGCCAACAATGGCGGCATCTCGGCCCAGCGCCTCAACATCCCCGTCGAGATCCTGGCCACTGAGGCCGGCATCTACATCGCCGACGCTGGCAACAGCCGCATCGTCGCCCTGCCCCCTCCCTAACCAGGTGTTTACATATTCAGCTGCAGATGCCCCCGACGCGGACATGCTGCACGGTCGGGGCCCCCGCGGACGCGGACTCCCGTTTTCGCCGGGGCGTCGAAAACGAGAGATCCGCTGCGGCCCCAACCTTACTCGCTGTTGGGTGTATCAGTACGCCAAGCGGACCTTCTAGGG
>DAORCZ010000217.1:0-10143 GCA_035345735.1 Pseudomonadota bacterium
TTTTGGCTGGGACCGTGGCGTATCTGTCCCTGACTCCAGCCGTTGCCGCCGGAGCGCGTCCCGAGCCCGCGAAGATCAGCGCCGCGCTAGCCACCCTGGCGCAGCCGGGCAGTGATCTGCAGGCGCTGAGCGTGAGCTATTCCGACATGCACGGCCTGCACGGCGGCCTGAGCCTGAAGATCTCGGGGGATGGTCGCATCAGCCAGCAGGCCGTGCGTACGCCGGCGGGTGAACCGAAAGCAGCGGTCGCCCCCGCCGATCTGCGACGCCTGATTGCACTGCTTATCGAGCTTGCCGCTTGGGAGCAGCGCGTGCCCGACGCCCGGCCCGTTCCCGACGAGAGCCGCGCCCACGTGCGCATCGAGATCGCCGGGAGCTACTCGGTGATCTGGGAGCGCTACAACGACCTGCGTCGCGGTCAGCGCATCGTACGCATCCGCGATCTGATGAGCGAGATCGCCTGGCAGCCACGCCCCTGACGAATCGCGCACCGGCCGTGCCGAAGGGCAAACCGCCGGATCAGAAACGCACGCGCTCCATCTCGCGGTCGAGGTAGTCGGGGGCGAGGTGGGCGTAGATCATCGTCATCGTTAAGCTCGCGTGACCGAGGATCTTCGACAGCGATAGCAGGCTGCCGCCGGCCATCACGTAGTGCGAAGCGAAGGTATGGCGCAGCATGTGCCAGCACCGACCGACCACCGGACAGCCCGCCGCCTGCAGCAAGCGGGGCAGCCCGTGCGTCTTGCCTGTCGACATCGACATATGCCAGCGGCCGCGATCGCAGACGGGAATCACCAGGCCGCGCGCAGTCTTTGGGCAGTCTCGCTTCCAGGCCACAAGGACGTCGAGCAGCACCGACGGAATCTTCAGGTGGCGAGCCCGCCCGCTCTTCGGCGTGGTCCCATAGCTGTGCGCGATCGTCAGGCGCCCGCTGTCGAGGTTCAGGTCCTGCCAG
The DNA here is from genome assembly GCA_035345735.1 of Pseudomonadota bacterium. Classification (GTDB taxonomy): domain Bacteria; phylum Myxococcota_A; class Polyangia; order Palsa-1104; family JAEUJZ01; genus JAEUJZ01. The sequence continues at coordinate 956 of DAORCZ010000217.1, forward strand.
CGCAGGCCAAAGATCTCGCCTTTGCGCATGCCGGTGTAAAGCCCCAGCAGCAGCGCCACCTGCCGCGATCGCCACACCACAGCCTCCATCCCGGACGCGCTCTGCACCCGCCCTTCTGCCGCCGCGACCAAGCGACGCACCTCATCGGCCGCCAGAAAATCCACCGCCGGGCTGGGTGGCGGAGGCCGCTCGACACCGTGCGCGGGATTCTTCTCTAGCAGCCCCTGCCGCACCGCCCAGGAAAAGACCGCCATCAGCGCGGTCAGGCTGGTGCGCGTGGTTCCCGCTGGATAGCGACGCGACAGCCCATCGCGGGCCCGGATGACGTGAGCGCGGCCTAGCTCAGCCAGTCGCACCTCACCGATGTGGGGCAGCACGCGGCGCAGTCGCGAGGCCGCGGTCCGTCGGTACGCCGCCAGGTCTTTGAGCCGCGGGCTGGCGTAGTCGGTGAGGAACCGCGCGCACAGCGCCGCCACCGTGAGGTCGGCGTGGGGGTCAGGCTCGACGAGGCCGGTCAGGCCACGCGCCACCCGCGCTTCGATCTCCAGCAGCATGCGCTTGGCCAGGGCATAGGTCGGCTGATGCGAGGCCAGCTGCCGGCGCTTGCCCCCCTCTTTCCAGCGGATGTACCAGCCGAGCTCGCGGCCCCCCTTGCGCTTGCGGATGATGTCGCCCATCAGAACGCCTGTCCCCCCGGGCGATCGTATCACGCAGGCCAGCCCACCGTGCCCCGCCCGTGCACCACCCGCACGATGTAGGTTCCCGTCGAGGATCGCGGTGACGCGGTGCAGCAAGCGCAGCTCGCAGCCGGGCAAGTCTGCGAAATCGCTGACCATTTTGGCCAAGCCTCACTGGCCCTGGAAGAGCTGATTCGCTCGATTGCGGCCGGGGATGCAGAGGGGCAGTCAGAGACGGTGGTGGCCATGCTGCAGGCCCGCATGGCTCGCCTGCCGCTGGGCGCCCGCCGCGCGGTGCGGGCCGCAGCGATCTTGGGTCAGACCTTCTGGCAGGGCGGGGTCGAGCGGATCCTCGGCAGCACGGAGGCCAGCTCCGAAGAGACAAGCGGTGATGTTTCGCAGTGGCTGGCGATGTTGGCCGATGCCGAGCTGACGCAGAGCAGCCCCAAGAGTCGCCTGGCCGGGCAGACCGAGTATCAGTTCCGTCATGCCCTGGTGCGCGATGCGGCCTATCAGCTGCTCTTGCCCGCTGATCTGCAGGCCGGGCATCGCTTGGCCGCCGAGTTTCTGCGGCACACCGACGAGACTGATGCCATCGCCATCGCGGAGCACTTGGAGCGCGGTGGCGACCTGCCGGCGGCGGCGGAGTGGCTGGCCCGGGCCGCCGTGCAGGCCCTCGACAGCGGCGACTTTGCGACTGCCCTGGCCCGCATCCGCCGGGCGATGGCGCACGAAAAAGACGATCTCGCGCGGCAGCACCTCAAGGAGCTGGAGCTAGACGCGTTCCGCTGGCAGGGCAGCCTGCATCAGCTAGCGAGCTGCGCCAGTGAAGCGATGGGCCTGTTTCCCTTGGGGAGCGCAGCCTGGTGCAAAGCGGCTGCCGAGGTCGCCGTGGCGACGGGCGCCGGCACCGGTCTTTCGATCTTGGGTGGTCAGCTCCAGACGCTAGAAGAGGCCCTGCTTTCCATCCCGGTTCGGCCGGACAACACCTCGGCGTACCTGCAGTGCCTGGCTCGTGTGCTGACGCAGAGCAGCATGTTTTTTGGCAGCGAGCGCGTCTCGCGTCTGTTTCAGCGCATGGAGCAGGCGGTGCATGAGGCCGGACTCACCCCACCGCGCGGCCTGCTGGACGAGGTCCCGGCCACCCCACAGCGTCCGTCGGTGGCTGCCAGCAGCTCAAGCGTTCGGCAGCACCTCACCAGAGCCAGCACTGCCCCAGGCAGCCTGCTCGGCTGGACCGAGCAGGCACTGGCTTTCCGCTGCGCCTCGTACCATCAGTTCGACCGCTCGCTGATCCACTTTGAGAATGCGCGCCGACTGTTTCTGCACGCCGGCGACCTGCGCAACGCGCTGGCCCAAGCGGCCGATCGCGGCTTCGTGCTGGTCGAGGTGGGACGCTACGCCGAAGCAGAGCCGTGGCTGACCCGCGTGGTGGCCGAGATCGATGCGGTGGGCATCGTCCGCATCGCTAGCTTGGCGCGGCTCAACCTGGGCATCGCGCAGGCCCGCCTGGGCCACTACGACCCGGCGCTGGCCACGCTGAGCAAGAGCTACGAGGGCTTCGCCCCGGGGCAGTCCCACCGCGGGCTGGCTGCCGCCTACATCGCGCTGACGCACGCGCTGGCCGGCCGCCTGGACGAAGGAGAGCGCGTCGCCCGTCGCCTCAACCAGCGCGTCCCCGATCACGCGGTCTGGGACTGCCGCAGCACGCTGGCGCAGATCCTCCTTTGGCAGGGCAAGGCGCAAGAGGCGCTCTCACTGGTGCGAGCCGACACCCCGGCCCGCATCGTCCTGAGCTCGTCGGAGGGCGGCATCTCGCGTCAGTGGCTGGTGCGTGTGGAAGCCCTGGCCGCCCTGGGGGATCACAAGAGCGCTCGCCTGGAGCTAGATCGCGCGCTCACTCGCTTGGGGGCACAAGCCCAGAGCATCGACGATCCGGCGATCCGCCACTCCTACCTCTACGGAGTGCACGATCACGCTCGGCTGCTGGGGCTTGGCGAGGCCAGTCGAGCCACCGCACCGCCGGCGACTCCGTAGTCGCCCGCTCTCAATCCACCCTAGCCCCGACGGCCCGCTGGGTCTGCGCTTGCCCAGCCGGCGCGGTCACGGGTCCAAGGAAGCGCAGCCTGGTTTGGTGGTGAGCCCACGATGGATGCACAGATCCGACAGATGTTCTTGTCTCATACCCAGCTGTGGGGAGGCCTGCCGGGAAAGAAGCTGGCCGCGCTGGCGCGCGATATGCGCTATCGCGAGCTGGGGAATGGCGAGACCCTGATCCGACAAGGCGATGAGGGGAACAGCATGTTCCTCGTCGTCGAAGGACGGCTGGAAGCGCGCCTGGCGCAGCCGGGATCGAAGGGGCGTTACACCGTGCTCGGTCACTCGCGCCGCGGCGAGCTAGTCGGCGAGATGTCCGTGCTGAGCGATCAGCCGCGCATGTGCTCGGTGGTCGCGGTGCGCGAGTCGAAGGTGTTGGAGCTCCTGCGCTCGGACTTTCTGTCGATCGTCGCGCAGCATCCCGAGGTTATGTTCGGCCTGACCGAAGAGCTGATTCGGCGACGCATCGAAGGTCCGCCCAGCGCCTACGACGTCACCTCCGTGGCGGTGATTCCCAAGAGCGGCGCCGTCGATATCGATCGTTTTGTCGCGTCCCTGCACGGCAACCTGCGGGCCTTTGGCTCGGTCGGCGTCATGCGACGGAGCGACGCCAGCAAGCCCAGCCGCGGCTCGCCCGCCGAGGTCTTTGCGCGCTTCGAGCAGGCGCACGACTGGGTCGTGTACCAAGGTACCAGCGAGCCCAGCGACTGGTCACGCAGCGTGCTGCGACAGGCCGATCTGATCCTGATTGTCGCCTCGGCCAGCGACGATCCCGCGCTGAGCGAGCTAGAACAGACGCTGCTGTTTGGCGAGACCCGCACGAGTTCCGCCCCGGTTGAGCTGGTCCTGGTCCACGCCGATGCCGGGCAACTGCCAGCCAACAGCGCCCGCTTTCTTGCGCCCCGCAAAGTCGGCGTGCACCACCACGTGGCAATGAGCGAGCCGGGCGACTTCGGACGCCTGGCGCGCTTCATCACCGGACGCGCCAATCACCTGGTCTTAAGCGGTGGCGGGGTGCGCGGCTTTGCGCACATCGGTGTGTTGCGGGCCCTGCAGGAAGCGGCCATTCCCATCGACTTTGTCGGCGGCACCAGCGTCGGTTCGGGCATCGCCGCCTTCTGTGCCATGCGCTATCCGGCAGCGCGCATCGCCGACACGCTGCGACCGCTCCTGCGCGAAGCGACGGATCTCACGCTGCCCCTCTTGTCGCTGTCATCAGGTCGGCGGGCGACGCGGGCCCTGCAGACGATGTTTGGCGAGCCGCGCATCGAAGATCTGTGGATCAACTACTTCGCGGTCTCGGCCGATCTAGAGCGCGCCGAAGAGTATGCCCATCGCCGCGGTCCGGTCTGGCAGGCGGTGCGCGCCAGCACCTCGCTGCCGGGCATCTATCCCCCGGTGCCCAGCGATGGGCGCTATCTGATCGATGGCGGCGTGCTCAACAACCTGCCGGTCGACATCATGGCTGGCTTGCGCCCGGGTCGCATCCTCGCCGTCGACGTCTCGCAAGAAGCCGCCGTGGAGTTCAAGACACCGCCGCCGATGGCCATCTCGGGCTGGCGGCTCTTGTGGCGCAAGCTCAATCCGTTCCGCCGCGCCCCGCCCGATCCCAGCATCGCGGACGTCTTGCTGCGAGCCGGCGAAATGGCCTGCGTGGCGATGTCGCGAATGAACAAAGCGCGCACCCCAGTCGCGCTGACGATCAAGCCGCCGGTCGGTGGTTATCGCATGCTGGAATTTTCGGCCTTCGACGCCATCATCGAGGCGGGTTACCAGCACGCCCGCGGCGAGATCCAGGCCTGGCAGAACCAAGCAGAAGCCCCGCGCCAGTCGGGGATGATCACGCTGCACGATACCGCCAGCGGCACTTTCCCCTCCCTGTTCTAGAGGCATTCATGACCGACTTGGGACGCTCGCTCGCACAAAAGCTGTTCTTTCATCTCTGCGAAAAGATCGCGGTCGGCACGCTGACCGTAAGCACCCCGGACGGCCACCGGCACGTCTTTGGCAACCCGCACAGCACCCCGCAGGCCGAGCTTCGCATCTTCGACGACAGCCTGTTTGGCGACCTGCTATCCGGCGGCGAGTGGGGGCTGGGCTGGGGCTACGTCCACCGCAAGTGGGACGCCGAAAACGTCAAGGCGGTGTGCCTGATCTTCATGCTCAACGAAGAGGTCTTTCGTCCCTACATCAAGCTGGCGATGGCGGTCTCGCCGTGGATGCAGCGGGTGAACGCGCGCTCGGACCACGATCAGAGCACCGCCGAGCGCATCCGCCGCCAGACCATCAGCGCCTGCTATGACGTCGGCAACGACTTCTACACCTGGATGCTGGGGCCCAGCATGGCTTACACCTGCGCCATCTGGCCGCGCCCCGATGCGACGCTGGAAGAGGCGCAAGAAAACAAGTTTCGCATCGTCACCGAAAAGGCGCGCATCGAGCCGCAGCACAGCGTGCTGGAGCTGGGCTGTGGCTTCGGCAGCCTGAGCAACTACATCCACAAGACCACCGGCGCCCGGCCGCGGGCCGTGGCGCTGTCGCGACAGCAGATTCGCTGGGCGCAAGAACACTACCCGCACCTCGATTTCGAATATCTCAACTACGTCCACGTGACTGGCCTTTACGATCGCATCGTCAGCGTCGGCATGGGCGAGCACGTCGGGCGACAGAACTTCGACGCTTTCCTGCGTCAGATCGCGGGGCTGCTCAAGCCCGGCGGTCGCTTCGTCTGCCACATGATGAGCTGCTACGACGGCGTCTTGATGTACAGCCAGGACAAGCGCTGGACTTCATTCGCTTCGGTCACCATGCCCAATGGCGATGTCTCTTCGATGACCGTAGTCACCAAGGCGGCGCTCAAGACCGGCGCGCTGCGCATCGTGCACACCGAGACCTATGGCCTGCACTACGCACGCACTGGCGAGGCGTGGTTGGCCAACTGCCGTCGCCACCGCGAAAAGATCGTCGCCGCCTATTCCGACGAGTTCTTTCGCATCTACGAGTACAGCTGGCAGATGGGCGCGGCGGCGTTTGAGACCGGCATGACGCTCTTGCATGTCGTCTTTGAAAAGCAACCCTACGGCGCCGACTATCGCGAGAGCATCGTCCACTTTTAGCGCCAGCAGCAGGGGGAAGATCATGCAGGGAGCACGCTTTTCTGGCCGCGTCGCGGTCATCACCGGGGGGACGAGTGGCATCGGCGCCGCCATCGCCCGCCGGCTAGTCCGCGAGGGCGCAGAGGTCGTCCTGGCGGCCCGCCGCAGCGAGCCGGGTCAAGCCCTGGTGCAAGAGCTGGGGAGTGAGCGCGCCCTCTTTTTTCCCTGCGATGTCGCGGAGCCCGAGCAAGTACGAGCGCTGATCGCTGAAGCGGAGGCGCGCTTTGGCGGTCTCGATCTGCTGATCAATAACGCCGGGCAGGCCCGGATCGGCACGACTTTGGATCTGGATGCGCGCACCTGGCATGAGCTGATGAGCGTCAACCTGCACGCCGTGTTCTACGCCTGCCAGGCCGCCATTCCGCTCATGCAGCGACGGGGGGGCGGCAGCATCGTGAATGTCGCTTCGATCTCGGGACTGGCCGCCGACTACGGCCTGCCGGCCTACTGCGCCGCCAAGGCCGCGGTCATCAACTACACCCGCGCGCTAGCGCTGGATCACGCGGCCGTCGGCATCCGCGCCAACGTCGTCTGTCCGGGTCTCATCGACACACCGATGACCGGCTTTGTCGATCGCTTAGGCGCCCGGTCCGAGTGGACCCGATCGATCCCCCTGCGCCGCGCCGGCACCCCAGACGAGATCGCGGCGGTCGTCGCCTTCGTCGCCTCTGACGAAGCCAGCTTCATGACCGGCAGCGTCCTTGTCGCCGACGGGGGCCTGTCTGCCGCGACCGGCCAGCCCAGCCTGCCCGAGCTCATCGCAGCCCACCGCCCAGAGTAGCTTTCTGCCCTCCCACCGGTTGCTATCGGCGCCGCTCGCCCGGCATCGCTTTGTATCGCTTTGTATCGGGCACAGAAGGCCAAGCCGCGATCTGTCATCCCTGGAGGAGCGCGATCACGCGCGGACTCACAGAGAGGGCTCATCATGCAACGCATACGCTTCACGGGCTGCGGAGGCGAGGGACGGGCAGCGGCACGGCGACGAGGGCAACACTCGCGCGCTGGGAGCTGGGGCAGTCTCGCGGGCCTGGCGGGTCTCGCGCTTTCGGCGTGCTCCTCCCCCGAGATGAAAGAAGATCGCGAGGCGATCGACATCATCGAAAAGCTGCGGGCCGACTTTCAGGTCAAGACGCTGGACCCGGTCACGATGACCGAGGTCAAGGTTCCCTTCTTACAGCCTTCCTATGTCGCGGGCGGCAAGCTCGAAGGCGGGCGCCTGCAAGCGACGTTCGATCCCGCCGGCGGACGCCAGCGCGTGCAGCTAGAGATGGCCGAGCTTGCGAGCGGCGAGGTCCGGCTGCAGGCCGATGCGCATCCGATGGCCATCCGCTTTGCGCCAGTGCAGACGATGCCCGTGCCGCCGCGCATCGGCCGCGGCTATGTCGTCTTCAAGTCAGCGCTGGCGGGGGGTGGACACCTGATCCGCGCCCTGACCGCACACGGCGTCGAAGACTACGCGTTCTTTGCCCAGCAGCCGGCGAGCGAGTCGCTCGCGTACAAGCTGGTCCTGGATGACCACGTCGCAGGGCTGCGGCTGGTGAACAACCTGATCGAAGCGCTGGATGGCGGGGGCGTGCCGCGGCTGCGGGTCGCTGCGCCTCAGCTCATTGACTCGACCGGAACCGTGCGCGAAGCGAGCCTGTCGCTGGCCGACTGTGTGGCCGATCGCAGCCTGGAGTCGCCGGTCGGTCGCCCTCCCCTGCCGACCTATGCCAAGACCTGCACCGTCACTGCGTCGTGGACCGGGCAAGCCGTCAGCTATCCCGCGCTGATCGACCCCAGCTGGGTGAGCGCCGGCACGATGGGAATCAACCGCATCGTGGGCTTCAGCATGACCTGGCTGGCGAACGGGAACGTGCTGGTGGCCGGTGGGCTGGTCGCGGGCACCCTGACCGCAACGCCGACCGCCGAGCTTTATATCCCCAGTCAGAACGCCTGGACTGCGGTGGCGCCGATGGCAGCGGCCCGCATGGCGCACACCGCGACGGCGCTATGGAATGGCAAGGTGCTGATCGCAGGGGGCGCCAGTGGCTCGCTGCTGTCTCCCACCGCGCTGTCGAGTACCGAGCTCTTCGATCCCGCGACCGGAACTTGGTCGAACGCGCGCAGCCTCGATGCCGTGGGCCTCACTCCGCGCATGGCGCACACCGCCAGTCTGCTGCCCGATGGACGCGTGCTGGTCGTGGGTGGACAAGCCAGCCCGCTCACCGCGGCGCCGGAGGCGTCGATTTATGATCCCGAGCGAAATCGCTGGGCCCCGGCCCGCAAGCTCGCCAGCGCGCGCTATGGCCATACGGCGACGGTGACGCAGACCGGCACGGTGTTCGTTTTCGGGGGCTACTCGGCATCGAATAGCGCCCTGGCCAGCGGTGAAATCTACGACCCGACGACGGATAGCTGGGCAGCGACGGCGAACGCGCCGCTGACCGGACGCGTGGGCCATGCCGCGACGCTGCTGCCCAGCGGCGAGGTGCTGCTGACCGGGGGCGCCGGCACCGCGGGCGTCACGCCGTTTGGGGTGGCGCTCACCGCACCTTACAGCTCGGCTGAGCTCTATTCGCCGGGCAGCAATCGCTTCACGCTGGCCGCCAGCCTGCGGACCGCGCGACGGTCGCACACCACGTCGCTGCAACCCGACGGAACAGTCCTGGCTATCGGCGGCTACGGCAGCACGTATCTGGCCGACAGCGAAACTTATGATGTGGCCAGCAATCGCTGGAGCAGCGGGCCCACGCTGTCGACGGCGCGGTCTGGTCATGCTGCCTTGGTCGTCCCGAACGGGGCCTTCCCCGACTTCGTCGGCAACCCGGTGGTGGTGGTCGCTGGCGGCAATAACAGCAACGGCACCGCCGAGGCCTATGCGACGGGCACCTGCGGCACAGCGTTCCTGTCGTCGGGCGATGGCAGTGAGGGGCTCTTCGCCCCCAAGGGCAACGTCACGCTCGCGGCCGGCCTGCACCAGTTTGCCGCCATCAACGTGGCGTCGGGCCTGCGCCTGACGGCCAGTGGCAGCGGGGTCCTGGATCTGCGCAGCCTGGGCGCAGCGACGGTGGCCGGGGTAATTGATGTCAGCGGGGCCGATGGCGCAGCCGGCATCGATCAGGGCGTCACCAACAACGACATTCAGGGAGCCAACGGCGGCGGGGGGCGGACCGGCAATCCCGACTCCTTGGGAGCCCCGGCTCAGGTGCAGGGCTGTCCAGCTACGGCGGGCGGCGGCTCGGGTTCGGCGGGAGCCAGCCGGCAGGCGTGCGCACCG
>DAORCZ010000218.1:0-4002 GCA_035345735.1 Pseudomonadota bacterium
CGAGCGGTCGCCAGCCCCACGCTGCAGGCCGCGCTTGGGCATCGAGATGACGAATTCGGCGAACTCGCCCTCTTCGCTGTCGACGCGGATCGCGCCCTGGTGGCCCTGCACGATGATGTCGTGGCTGATCGACAGACCCAGGCCGGTGCCTTCGCCAGGCGGCTTGGTGGTGAAGAACGGCGTGAAGATCTTGTTCAGGATGTCGCGGGCGATGCCGACGCCGTTGTCGCGCACTGCGAGCTCCCAGCGCTCGCCGTAGCTGCGCGTCCGCACCGAGATCACCGGGGCATAGGCGGCGCCCAGCTCCTGCTGTTTTTTGCGCGTGGAGTAGAAGGCGTTGTTGAGGATGTTGATGAACACGCGACTGACGTCGGAACGAATCAGCTCGCCCTGCCCGACGGCAGGATCATAGGCCGTCTCAACGGCGACCTTGAACTTGGCGTCCTTGGCGCGGATGCCGTGGTAGGCCAGGTTCAAGCTCTCGGTGACAAAGGCGTTGATGTCGACCACTTCGGGACTGCTGCTGCTGTTGCGGGCATGCTGCAGCATGCCGGTGATGATGCTGTTGGCGCGCTGGCCGTGCTTGTGAATCTTCTCGACGCTCTCGCGCAGATCGCGCAGCAGCGGAATCGCGACGTCGTTGTTCGATGGGACGGCGGGGCGGCTTAGGGTATCGACGACATCATCGACCAGCATCACCGCGCTCTCGGCGAAGTTGTTGATGAAGTTGAGCGGGTTGCGGATCTCATGCGCGATGCCCGCGGTCAGCGCGCCAAGCGAGGCCAGCTTCTCTTGATGCACCAGCTGCTGCTGCATGATCTGCAGCTCTTCGACCGCGGCGGTCAGCGCGGTGTTCTTGTCGCTGAGCTCTTGCGTGCGGGCCTGTACTTTCTGCTCCAGCGTGGCGTACAGGCGCGCGTTTTCGATCGAGATCGCCATCTGTGCCGACAGGATGCGCAAGAGCGACACCCGGTCGTCGGTGAAGCAGCCTTCCGAGAGGTTGTTCTCCAGGTAGACGATGGCCATCAGCGCCCCGCTCTGCCGCACCGGCACGCAGAGCAGCGACTTGACGCGATGCGAGGTGATGTAGGGGTCGTTGCGAAACGGTCCCTGCTGCGCCGCATTCGTGAGCACAACGTGCTCTTGCGTCCGCACCACGTAGTTGACCACCGCTTCGCACAGCTGCGTCGAGCCCTGCAGGGGCAGCGACAGCAGCACCGCGACGTCGGAAGACTCGGATGTGCCGTAGGCTTCGATCGTCCAGTGCGTGCTGCGCGGCAGCAAGACCAGCCCGCGCTGTGCCCCAGCGTTCTCGATCAGGATGCGGGTCAAGCGAGCCAGCAAGCGATCGAGCTGGATCTCGCTCGACAGGGCCTGCGCCGCCTTGGTGACCGAGCGGAGGTCGAGGGTTGCCGCCCCGTCCATACTGATCGACCCGGTCGAGGTACCATCGCCCTCCTGCCCCGGGCTGCCGTGGAAGTTGGCGAGCAGGTTGGCGTGCTGCTCGCGCAGCTGATTGACCTTGGCGGTCGCGCCCCAGCGCTGATACGCGCTGAAGGCCTCTTGGATGTAGAAGCGCGCGCGCTTGCTGCGCCCAGCCCCGATATGGAACTTGGCGCCCAGCTCATTGGCTAAAGCCTCGTCGCGCAGCATCTCGTACTTCTGGGCGCAGTCGATGGCTTCGTCGTAAAGCTGCGCCGCTTCCTCCGGCTTGCCGAACACCCGTGCGTACTCTGCCCGCAGCAGCAGGTGGCGCGTCGCAAAGTTGGCCGGGCAGCCCTCTGCCAGCCTACGAATGTCTGCCAGCCGTCGCTCAATCTCGGGCCGCAGGTGGGCCTGCTCATCACCTGGCAGCTTGGCATAGCGCGCCAGATCGTTGAGCGCCGTGAAGTAGACGATGCTGGTCTTGAAGATCATGCCGGTGGCGTAGTTCTTCCACTCATCGGCCTTGGCCAGCATGGCCGTCGCCGCCGCATGATCTTCATACAGATACAGAAGCTCGCCCTTGGCGGTGTAGTACCAGCACAGATCCAGCGAGAAGTGGTCGCGGGTCATGCGCTCGACGAATTCGCCCTCGTCAAACGCGCCATCTGCCAGCTCGGTGCGACCCCGGCTATTGCCGCGCAACGCGATAGCCTGCTGCCGGCTGACACGCAGCATCTCGGTGGTGATGGCGTCCTTGGTCCGCCCCATCAACTTGAGGAAGCCTTCCGCTTCTTCTTGGATCTGCGTCAGGTCGTGACCGATGAACAAGCGGAACAGCGGTGGGTGAATGCAGCAGTACGAGGCGTAGGCGAAGTCGCCGGCCTCCAAGCCACCGATGCGCCCGCGCTCGACGTGAGCAAAGCCGACGCTCAGCGGATCGCGCACGAAGTGAATGAAGGCACCAAACAGCAGGCTCAGTTTCGCAGTGAGGTGCGGGTCGGGGAAGCGCTCTTCAAGTCGCAACCCCAGACGACCGAACTCGTAGCCGCCCTGGTACTCACCCGCGTCGGTAAGAAACAGACCGTACACCGCATAGGCAAAGGCGGTCATGGCGCTGCGCCCGTGCTGCAGCGACAGGTTCACGATCTTGGCGACCAGCAAGCCGAACAAGAGCGGCTCAGCCACGTAGGCGGGAGCAACAATCGAAGACAGCAGTCGCATCTGCGCCTGCAGGCTGGCGTCCGCGACAGCCGGCGCATCCAGCAGGGCCTCAAAGCTGCGACCGCCCTGGTTCTGCGGGATGGCCACCATCTCGGCCCCCATCGCCGCCTGAACATCCGCTGGTGAATCGGGCAGGTGGATGTCGAAGATCTTGAGCGCCTGGCGACCGATCTTCACTGACTCGCGGATCTGCCCCGATCCGAAGGTCAGCACCGTGACCAGCGTGTAGACATCGGCCTTCTCAACGGTCGATCGGGCGTGGCTGAGCAAGAGTGCAAAGAGCGCCTCGGCCTCGGCCAGCCGGCCGCTGAGATACTCGCACTCGGCGAGCTCTAGATACAGCGCGTAGGTCTGATCGAAGTGGGTGGTCCAAGCCTCCTCAGTGAGGTTCTTCGCCCCAGCCGCGAGGTAGCTAGCGGCCGTCTGATACGCCGCCGAGCTCTTGGCCTTTCGTCCGGCAAGGAAGTTCAGCCGCAAGAGCTCGCGCCGCTCTTCTGGATCGCTGATCAGCGACGCCCCCTGGTTCATGTGGTCGACGATCTCGAACAGCAGATCGTCCTCGGGGATCTGGGCGCTGCGGGCCCGTAGCAAGCGGCCGATCCGCAGGTGGATTTCGCGCCGACGCTCCCCCGGGATCAGGGCGTAGGCGGCCTGCTGCACGCGGTCGTGCAGGAAGCGGTAGTTGACGGAAAACTCGGCACCGACATCGGCCGCGGTGTGCAGGAAGCGATAGTCCATATCGACCGGCACGATCAGGCCTTCGCGCATCACTTCCCACAGCCGCTCGGCGGTCTCAGCAGCGGTGGCCTCGCCGATGAGGGCCAGCGTCTTGAGTTCGAAGCGATAGCCGATGCAGGCGCCCAGGCTGAGCATCGACTGCGTCTCGGGCTTGAGGCTGCGCAGCTGACCCAGCAGAAAGTCCACGACATTGTCGGTCGCTTGCAGGCCCTGAATACCGAGCATGTCCCACTGCCACATGCCGGTGCTCAGGTTCAAGCGCAGGATCTTTTCGCGATACAGCCGATTCACGAACTGCGAGACGAAAAACGGGTTGCCCTGCGTCTTGCTAAACACCAGCTGGGCCAGCTCATCGACGCGCTCGCTGGTGCCGCCCAGCGTGTCAGTCAAAAGCTGTACTACGTCGGCGAACGACAGGGGCTGCAGGCGAATCTCTTGGATCTGCACGCCGGCATCGCGCAGCTTGCTGCAGGTCCGCGACAGCGGGTGCAGGCTGTCGACTTCGTTGTCACGGTAGGCCCCCAAGAACAGCAAGTGTCCGCCGCTGCTATCGGCGAGCAGCGTCTCTAGAAGCCGCAGCGAGGCCAGGTCGGCCCACTGCAGATCGTCCAGGAAGAC
>DAORCZ010000218.1:4102-10114 GCA_035345735.1 Pseudomonadota bacterium
TCTCTAGAAGCCGCAGCGAGGCCAGGTCGGCCCACTGCAGATCGTCCAGGAAGACGACCAGCGTCTGGCCTGGCCGGCTGAACACGCGCAGGAAGTTCTGGAACACCAGACCGAAGCGATTCTGCGACTCCGTTGCGCCCAGCTCGGGTACAGCCGGCTGCGGGCCGATGATCTGCTCTAGCTCGGGAATCAGCTCGACCAGCACCTGACCGTTGCGACCAACCGCGCTCTGGATCTGCAGGCGCCACTTGCTCAGGTGTTCTTCCGGTTCGCTGAGCAGCTGGCGCATCAGATCACGGAAGGCATGCAGCACGGCTGAGTAAGGCACCGATCGGCTGAGCAGATCGAACTTGCCGGCGATCATCAGGCCACCGCCTTCCGCGATGCCCTTGTGCACTTCCTGCACCAGCGCCGACTTGCCGACGCCGGGATAGCCCGAGATCAAAAGCAGCTGCTGCTGTCCGGCGCTGGCGCGCGCGAACTCCTGACGCAGCCGCTCGATATCGCCAGCTCGGCCGTACAGCTTCTGCGGTAGCCGCAGCTGATGCGACACGTCACGGGTCGCAATCGGGAAAGCCTCGACGCCGTTGTTCTGCTGCAGCTGCTGCTGACATTCCTTGAGGTCGTGCAGCAGGCCGAGCGCGCTCTGGTAGCGCTCCTCGGCCATCTTCGAAACCAGCTTCATCACCATGGACGAGAGCACTTCCGGCACCATCGGGTTGAGCAGCGATGGCGGCTGCGGCGTGCGCGCGATGTGGCAGTGCACAAGCTCCATGGCATCGCCGGCCCGGAACGCCGTCTGTCCGGTCAGAAGCTCGTAGAACGTCATGCCCAGGGCATAGAAGTCCGAGCGATAGTCGATCGAGCGGTTCATGCGCCCGGTCTGCTCGGGCGACAGATAGGCCAGCGTACCTTCAAGGAGGTTCGGGTTCTTGACCGCCTGGGTTTCCCGCGGGAGCTGCGAGGCGATGCCGAAGTCGATCAGCTGCACCTGACCGGTCGTCTGGTTCCAGACGATGTTCGAGGGGTTGATGTCCTTGTGAATAATCCCGCCTTCGTGCAGCGCGGCCAGTGCTGTCGTCACCTCGATGGCCAGCTTCAAGAAGCGGTGCAGCGGCAGCGGGCCGCTGATCTGGCTGCGCAGCGAGCTCCCACCGATGTCCTCTAGCACCAGCACCAGCCGCGACAGCGTACTGACGATGCCGTGGCAGCGGATAACGCCGGGGACCTGCAGGGCCTGCAAGAGTTGATGCTCGTGCCGCAGGCGCGCTAGCTGGCGCGGACGGGGCTGTTCGGCGCTGGGCAACTTCAGAATGACATTTTTCAAATCGGACAGACGGATTGCCCGCAATACCAGCGTTGCGGAACTATTGTGCAGTGTTTCCTTAATCGCATATCCCGGAAGACTGAGCATCATATCCCTCGAAAAGAGAGCAACGTGGTCTACTCGCGATCGCTAATTTTGATTTCCACCGTAGCGGCCAAGGCCCCACTCCAACCTGGGGCGCGACCGGACGGCTTCTGGCCCGCGGGTGCCGGCGAGGCGACTTGGGGACTCCCCTCGTCCTCGGGAGGGCCGTCGTCCCGGCGGCCGATTACCCGATAAAACGTGCGCTCGGGCAGCGGTCCAGGCGGCGTCGGCAAGGTCAGCGACTCACCGTCATAGCGCTCGCGCAGCGCCCCCGCGGGGGGGGTCGAGAGCAGGATCTGGTCGTCGGCCGCCCGACTGGCCAACCGTAGCGCCGCCGTCACCGGCAGCCCACTGACCGAAAGCTCGGGCGGCGTCGCTAGCTGCGTCCACAGCGGACCGTAGAACAGCGCACCGCTTTCCAGCCCGATACCCAGCGGCAGGCGATTGCCGTCGCTGCCGGCCGGGCTTGGCCGACTGGTCAGCGCCAGGCAGGCCGACAGCGCACGGTCCTGATGGTCCGTGCCGCGGAACACCGCCAAGAGCAGCGGTCCCAGCACGCTCTCGACGGTACCGCCGCGCGCGAGGAACACCGAAATGACCTCTTCATAGGCGCGACTTACGCTCAGGCGCCGGGCTTCCGCCACCGTCGCTGCTGCGCTATCGGTGCCGCGGACCTCGACAACCACCGCCGTGCCCTCGACCTGCTCTTGCGGCAGCGCGCCGCTCACCGGCACCCGCGAGGCCAGCGGGCTGACCTTGGTTAGCTGTCGCAGCACCAGGTTCTCGGCTTCTGAACGCAGCGAGCGTCGCTGGCTGGCGACCTGGCGCGAGGTCTTCTCTATCGTCTTTTCCAGATCGGCAAAGTCGATGGGCTTGGTTAGAAAATCAAACGCCCCGCGATTCATCGCCTCGCGGATGTTATCCATATCACCATACGCCGAAACGATTACAATCTTTACAATAGGATTAATCTCCGGCGCCCTCTGCAATAGAGTCAGTCCATCCATTCCCGGCATATTGATATCAGAAAGGACTAGATCAATATCGGGATGATTGCGCAATTGCTCTAGAGCTTGGCCGCCTTCATTGGCAAATACAAACGTGTACCGCCCGCGGTGAATCTGCGACCGGAAGCGGTGACGAATCAAGATCGGAATGTCGTCTTCATCATCGACGACCAATACCTTGATCGGCCGCTGCGTGGACGAGATGTCGGCGAGCGCGGCAAACGCACTCGCTAGTTCGCGCGCCGACTGAAAGCGGGCCGATGGCTCACGCGCCAGCGCCCGTTCAAAGAATTCATCGACGGCCGGCCCCAGATCAGGATGCAGGCTGGAGGGGGGCGGAATCGGCTCACCGCGGCCGGTGATGCGCGTCAGCAAATCGACGATCGAGTCGGCATGGATCGGCTGCCGGCCGGTCAGCGCCTCGTACACCACGATGCCCAAGGAGTACAGATCGCTGCGATGATCCACCGAAGCCGGCGTGTTGATCTGCTCCGCGCTCATGTAGTGCGGCGTTCCCACCAGGAAGCCCTCGGCACTCGCCTCAAGCGGCGCCAGCGCCCCCGCCGCCGCGATTCCGAAGTCGAGGATCTTCAGCACCTCCTGACCGTCAGCCCGCGCCAGAAACAGATTGCCGGGCTTGAGGTCACGATGGACTCTTCCCCCGACGGAGCGCGACGCATTGCAGTTCCCCGGCGCCGCAGGGGGAGGCAGCCAGCCCTTGAAAAGACCCCGACATCGGCAGCGGGCGCCCAGTACCATGGGCCGATGCGCATCCTGCTCGTGCTGCTGCTCCTGCTGTTGCTCCCGCGCCATTCCGCTGCTGATGGGGCTCAGGTTAAGCAGGGGGCGGGAGGGGTCTTCCCTCTCTCGAACCGCGACATCCAGATGGTGTGGGAAACGATCGACGTCACCGGCCTGCAGGAAGGACCGATGGGTGACGACTCGACGCTGATGGTGACGGTCACCTATCTGTTTCGCAACCGCACCGGGCAAGCGCTGTCGCTAGACATGGGCTTCCCCATCACCTGGGATCAGGCGGAGTTCTATTCGCAGGGCTCGGGCTGCATGAATCGCTCGACGGAGAGCTCGGTCTCTGACTTCGTTGTGACGGTGGATGGCGCAGAGGTGAAAGCCACGCTGCGGCCGGGGCGGAAGAAGATCCGCACCGGGTGCCTGAAAGACGCTGCGTACGCGCAGGAGCAGGAGCGCGATGAGCAGGCCAGCAAGCGAGGGCCCCCGTACCACGAGTTCTACGTCTGGCCGGTGAGCTTTGCGCCCCACCAAGAGCACACCCTCATCAACCGCTACCGATACAACACCTACACCAAGCACCGGGCCTATGACTGGCGCCAGTTCGAGTACGTGCTGAAAACGGGGGCGCTGTGGCGCGGCCCGATCGAGCGGGTCACCATCCGCGCTCACTTCGGCGACCGCGTCTGGGTCGGCGGGCTCGATGGGCGTTCCGAGGTCGACACCCAGATGCAACCCGGGGGCAGCCTCGAAAGCTTCGAGGCCGATCCCTTCAAGTTCGTGATGGATGTCCGCTCGGTGACCCCGGCCGGGGCGCGCGCCGCTCGCCTGCCTGATGGAACCAGCGAGCTGCGCTGGGAGCTACGCAACTACAAGCCCAGCGAGGACATCTCGATCCACTATCTGACGGCTCGGTCGGCACGAGAGCAGGTGAAGGCGGCGATCGAGCGCATCGATCTGGCCAAGGCCTCGCAGGTCACGCTGACGCGCGCGCACGATACCCTGCTAGCCCTCTACGGCTGCGAGTTCGCCGATCCCAAGGTGCAGGGACGCTTCGCCGTCAAAGGCTGGTACATCGTCGACCGACAGAACGCGCGAGAGCGAGCCGCCAAGGACCCACTGCTGCAAGCCATCGCAGCCCGCCTAAAGACCCTCGCACCGGCCCCGACTCCCTAGCCCGGCGCAGAGCCCTGCTTTGAGCGCCCAAGAAGACGTTTGATCGGCGCTCTCAGCGACGCCAGACCCGCATGCGCAGCGGACGCGCCATGCGCAGCGTCGAGATCGGGCGGGTGGCGATGGGTCCGAAGTCGGCGCGTTCCATCTGATAGCGGCCGACCATCATCGCAAGCGCCAGGATGCCTTCCAACATCGCGAAGTGCTCGCCCAGGCAGGCGCGGCGCCCCAGCAGGAACGGCAGGTAGCTGTAGGGGGCGATGGTGCCGGCGCGCTCAGCCGAGAAGCGGTCGGGATCAAACACGTCGGGCCGCGACCAGAACTCGGGATGGCGATGCGTGGCGGCAATGCTCAGGGCCACCGCCTCGCCGGCCTCGACGTGGATCCCATCAAAGTCATCGGCCTGCCGCGCTAGACGAGTGACCGCGGGGACGGGTGGATATAGGCGCAGGACCTCTTGCAGGACTTGCCGCGTGTACACCAAGCGCGGGATGTCCTCAGCGGTGGGCCGGCGATCCCCGAGCACCGTCCGCGACTCGGCCACCAAGCGCGCCTCGACCTCGGGGTGCTCGGACAAGAGGTAGAAGGCCCAGGACAGCGCCAGGCTGGTGGTCTCGTGCCCAGCCAAGATCAGCGACTTGACCTCATCGACAAGCTGCTGCTCGCTCATGCGCGCTCCGCTCTGTTCATCGACGGCCACCAGCAGTCGCGAGAGCACATCGACCTCGGTGCCATTGCCACCCCGACTGCGCGCGATGATGCTGCGCACGATGGAATTCAGGCGCGCCTCGGCCTCACGTGCTTTTCGATTGCCGGGGGTTGGCATCCACGGCTGCAAGAGCCCGAAGGACAGCATCTGCAGCGTGCCCTGTTCCAGGCAGATCTCCAGCGCGCGGCCGATCTCTTCCGCCTCACTGTGAAAGTCGCTGCGGAACAGAGCCCCGCCGACCACCCACAGCGTGAAACGCATCATGTCGTCGGAGAGGTCGCGCACGCCCTGCGCTCCGCTCCGGTCCCACTCGGCAAAGATCTCTTCCACTTTGTCGATCATCGTCGGCAGGAAGCGCAGGATGGTGTTGGGGCGAAACTCCGGAGCCACCAGTCGCCGCTGCTGCGTCCACAGATCTCCTTCACTAAGAAAGAGGCCATTGCCGAGCAGGGGGCGCAGGAATTCGTAGTCGCTCCCCTTGCCGTAGTTGAGGACGTTGCTGCGCAGCACACGATACAGGTGTCGCGGGTGCGCGAAGATCAGCGATCGGTGCGGCAGCCGCGCCCGGAACACATCCCCGAAGCGGCGATGATGGGCAATGCCCGCGTCGAAGTAGTTCCGTACTACCTCAGCAAAACCGCGAAGCTCTTCGCTGAGGCTGAATGAACGGACGCTGAAATGACGCGGGCCGTCGAGAACACTGGGCCCGCTATGGGGGGTGGGTTCGCTCATGGGCACGCTGACTCCCGGCTGGAAATTGGCTTGGCCCCCTGCGCTGCGACGCAGACGGCTCACCGACGAATCGTATCATCGCCAGGCGTAAGCACACCGCGCGATACACCGCCGGTTCCCCAGAGCTTCGCCGCGCCGGCTATGCCCGCGATCTCTGTGCGAATTGTTTGCGCTTAGGAGTCCACGATGGACTCTTCCCCCGACGGAGCGCGACGCATTGCAGTTCCCCG
>DAORCZ010000219.1:0-10083 GCA_035345735.1 Pseudomonadota bacterium
CGCAGGTGCGCAAGCTGGATGCTGGCCTGGGTCACTCGCCGCAGGCCGCCCAGGCAGCTGAGCTAGCCCGCATGCGACGGGTCAACAAGCAGTTCACCGCCATCCAGGTGTTCGAGGTGGTGCTGATGGCCGGCGGTATCGTCACAGCGGCCGTCGGCAGTGCCTACAAGCAAGACACGGTTACGGGCGTCGGGCTTGGCCTCTCGACCGAGGCCGCGGGGCTTCTGCTGTTCGACATTTTTGCGGCCCGCCGCGCCCTGCGCTTCACCGAGAGCCTAGAGCGCCCCCTGCAGACCGCCGGAGCGACTCACTAGCCAGGGCTCTGAGCCGGACACAGGATTTCTTCAGGCCAAGCGAAACAGCCCACCGCGCGGTGTTATCTTGTCAGGAGTGGGCTGCGCATCGACGCAGCGCGGTTTCTTCTGGAGGATGCCCATGCCGATTACCGAAACGCTTTCGCTCACGAATCGTCGCGCGGTGCGTGGTAGCCGTCCGTGGCTGACGGCGGCGCTGGGCCTGGTCATCTCGCTGTCCGCAGGCTGCGTCAGCATGCCTCACCCCGTGCCCACCCAGCAGCAGTCGGTGGCACAGGCCAACGTCGCCGGGGTTGTCGTCAGCGTCCCGCGGCTGGACAGTGGAGACTTTCCCGGTGACATCTTGGACGTCGCGACCGCCGTCCTGGTGACCATCGAAAACCAGAGCGCGGTCCAGATCACCGTCGATCCGTCGGCGTTTTCTCTCGGGGCGGCGGGCGGCGCGCAGTACAGCCCGATTCCCGCCGGCCAGCTTGCCTATAAGCCCACAATCACGCCGTTCCCGCCGGATACGATGCTGGCCTGGGGGGGCCGCGGCAGCATTGGGGTGCGTTCCGCCCCGGTCTATCGCGCGCCCAGCACGATGGGCCGCACCTATATGCCATCCCCGATGCCGCGTCAGAGCCCTGGCGTGTACTACCACGTCCCGCGTAGCTCGTATGGGCGGTATCCGTTCGGCTACATCGGCGGCGGGCCGTACTACGGCTGGGCCTATGGTGGGCCGATGTACTGGGGCACTGGCTACGCCTGGGACTCTCGCGCGTATGCATGGTCGCGGGCCGATGCCCAGAGGCTTAGCCTGCAGAGCGCCCGGCTCCCTCCCGGGACGCGGATCACCGGCTTTCTGTACTTCCCGCGCATCGATGCGCAGGAGGGCACCGCTTTGGAACTGCAGTTCACGGTTCGCGAGAGCGCAGGCGGACAGGTGCTCGGCACGGCCCAGCTACCTCTTGAGATACGAGCGGACTAGTCGTGCATCTGCCCCCCGCAGCGCGCCACCTTCGCCTCGTCCTGCTCGTCCTCCTTGCAGTGCTGCTCCCGGGGCTGGGCTGCGGCAACCGGCCGAGCTATGACGGCAACCCTCCTGCGCTGTGGGTGAACTACTCGACCCGCGAGATCGATCTCGTGCTGGTGGACTACGAGCCGCCTCCTTATTGAGCACCGGGCGTGAGGGTCGGTGACTCTCTTTCCTATCTAGAAGCCGCCTTCACTCTGCGAGCCCCGCTGGCCAGCGGAGCCTGGGGCATCGTCGGTGATGGCATCCTGGCGGGCGGCGATCAGGTTCAGGTGCGCTTCGAGGCTCGGCTGCGACCGCAAGGGACGTTGTCGGGAGACGACAGCCGCGACGTCGTACTGGCCAAAGTCGAAAACACCTTCGTCCGCAACAGCAGCCAGCCGTTTAGCGCCGTGCCCTTCTCAGCGACGGTGAACGGCAGCCCCACAACCGGCGTGGCCGGCGATCAACTAGTCTTCCGCGCCACGGTCCTCGGCGGGGCAGCGGGCACGATGTATATCCTCAACGGCGACGGCGCCAAAACCGGAGGCAGCATTCCCCGGCTCACCCTCCCGGCGCTCTAAGCCCAAACCGCTCCCCCCGCAGCGATCGCAACCCCAAGCCCCTACGAGCCGCATGCCATCCCTGTATTTTCGCGTACCCGTGCACGAAATTGGATATGTCCGCATGATCGTCGAGTCCTACGATGGTCTGGCCTTCGTTCGTTCGCTGTCGGCGGCCCGCGGCGAGATCGAATGGATCGTGGGCGAGGGCATGGAAGCGGAGGCGTTGGCCCTCTCCGCCCAGCTGGCGGAAGAGACGGGCCTTCTGCCGATTGAGCGCCCCGCTGACTGGGTCGAGCTAGGGGCCTCTCCGGAGGTGGCTGGGTAGGCCGCTCACCGACTGAGAATTCGGTTGTTGGCCCAGCCTGTGAGCCGACGCTTGGAGCCTATCTGGGTGGGATAGTCCGAGGCCCTTGTCTACCTCGCAATTTGGCCGGCTCTGTACGATCATGGGTGTCCTATTTCGCCATGGATTCATCTGAAATCCCCACTCCTGCCGAGTCTGCCGAAGAGATGAGCGACGAGCTCGCGGCCCAGGATGCGGCTGAACCCTCTGCCGCATCCCTCCCCCCTGACGAAACGGAGGACGAGGCTTCGGACGCGCTCTCCCCCCCCGCTTCCGCGA
This sequence comes from Pseudomonadota bacterium, assembly GCA_035345735.1. Taxonomy (GTDB): domain Bacteria; phylum Myxococcota_A; class Polyangia; order Palsa-1104; family JAEUJZ01; genus JAEUJZ01. Next base: position 2,497 of record DAORCZ010000219.1, read on the forward strand.
CCTCCTCCCCCCCTGAAGAAGAGGGAGAGGAGGCTGAAGAGGAAGACGAGCCCGAGGGCGAGGCCGGCGGGCCCACCCTGGCCCTGCCGCCCGAACCGAGCGCCACCATGCGCAGCCGCCAGCTGGTCGAGGTACCGGCTGCAGAGCTGACCGGGCGGGTCGATCCCAGCCTGCTGCCCGAGTCTCCCCAGCGCGATGGCAGCCTGTTTTCGCTGCTGGAGCCGGTGACCCGGCGCGCGCTCGACATGGGGATCGTCGCTCCGGATCCCGGCTTCCACATGTTCGTGGCGGTCGATCGCGAGGTCATGATCGACTCCGAGCTGGTCGCGCGCGCGCAGGAGCTGGTGCGCAGCCTGAAAACCCCGGGCGACCTCGTCTATGTCCATAACTTCGACGATCCGGATAGCCCGCTATGCCTGCAGCTGCCGGCTGGAGCCGGTCCAGCTCTGCAGGAGGCCATGGGGGATCTCCTCGCCGGCCTGCACGACCGCATGCCGCAGCTCTCGGAAGCCGACGATGTGCAGCGCTCGCAGGCCCGCATCAATGTCGAGCTGGAGAACAAGACCCGCGAGATCGTCCAGGGCCTAGAAGCCAGCGCTCGCCATCACGGCTTTGGCGTGCGCAACGTCCAAGGCGTGTTCCAGACCTTTCCGATCCTGCACGGCAAGCCGCTCTCTGCGGAACAGTTCGATGTCCTGGATGAGGGCACCAAGCGCGTCCTGCAGGGCTCGGCCGATCGTGTCACCCGCGAGGTCGAGCGGGCAGCCCGTCGCATGCGAGCGCAGAACGCCCAGCTCAATGCCGAACAGGACGCCGCCGTCTCGCGGGCCGCCGGCCAGCTGGTCCAGCGCGAGATGCGCGATCTGTTCGAGCGGTTTTCGGGCATGTCCTCCGAAGTCGCGCGCTATCTGCGACAGGTCCGCCAAGCGCTCAGCGAGAGCTGGCGCGAGCTCATGGATGCCGATGAGGATGGGCACAGCCACGACGAAGACGACTCGGGCCTGACTGCCCTCGATCGCTTCCGGGTCAATGTGCTGGTGACGCACCGCGCGCACTCCGCAGCGCCCGTCGTCTTCGAGAGCAACCCGACCACCTCGCGCCTGTTCGGCTACATCGGCCGGCGGGCCCAGTATGGCGCGCTGCTCAGCGACTTCCTACACATCAAGCCCGGCGCCTTGCATCGGGCGGTGGGCGGCGTGCTGATCCTGCGAGTCGCCGATGTCCTCGCCGAGCCCGGCCTGTGGGAGCGGCTCAAGCGAGCGCTGCGCGAGGGACGGCTGGCGGTCGATGAAGGCACCGGCTCGGCCGCGACCTTTGCCACCACTCTGCGTCCGCAGCCCGTCGCTCTTTCGACGCGCGTCGTTCTCATCGGCACGCCCGAGCTATACGACTCGCTGCGCATGCAGGACGGCGACTTCCGCACCATCTTCCGCGGCAAGGTCGAGGTCGATCCGATCATCGAGCGCAGCGAGCAGAACCTCCTGGGCCTGGATGCGCACTTGATGTCTCTGGCCCGCGAGCGGAGCTGGGGCACTTTTGAGCGCGGCGCACGGGCCCGCCTGCTAGAGCTGTCTACTCAGCTCGCCGAGGACCGCGAGCGACTGGCCCTGGCCATCTCGCAGCTTGAGGAGATCTGCGTCACCGCCAGCATGACGGCGCGGGCCGAGCGACGCCCGGTAACGATGCAGGATGTCGAAGACGCCTGCCGCGAGCACCGCGAGCGCCTGTCGATGGACGAGCGTCGCATCCGTGAAGCCTGCCTGCGCGGCGAGGTTGCCGTCGAGACCACCGGCATGCGCGTCGGTGTCGTCAACGGCCTGTCGGTCATGCACACCGGCGACATCGAATTCGGCCAGCCCATGCGCATCAGCGCCGTCGTGGCCCTCGGCCGCGAGGGCATCGTCGACGTCGAGCGCGAGGCCCAGCTCTCCGGAGCGATCCACACCAAGGGTGTCGCCATCGTCCGCGGTTACCTGGGCTGGATGTTCGGGCAAGAGCGCCCGCTGTCCCTGCGGGCTCAGCTCGTTTTCGAGCAGAGCTACGGCGAGATCGACGGCGACAGCGCCTCGTCGAGCGAGCTCTTCGCCGTCCTGTCCGCGCTGGCCGACATCGGCATCGATCAGGGCATCGCCGTCACTGGCAGCGTCAATCAGCTAGGCCAGGTGCAAGCGATCGGCGGGGTCTGCGCCAAGATTGAAGGCTTCTACGACCTCTGCTTGGCCCGCGGCCTCACCGGCACCCAGGGCGTCATGATCCCCCGCGTCAACCTGCCCCACCTCGTCCTGCGACCCGACGTTGTGCAGGCTTGCGCCGACGGTCGCTTCCACGTCTACGCCATCGACAACGTCACGCAGGGCATCGAAGTGCTCTGTGGCCTGCCGGCCGGCGATCGCGACAGCAGTGGCCGCTTCCCCGCCGCCAGCATCTTCGGCCGCGTCGAGCGCCGCATCATCGAGATCGCCGAGCGCCTGCGCCACGCCGAGTCGCACGGCTTCAGCGAAGGCGAACCCATCGACGAAGGCGGTGCTGAGCTGTCCGAGCGCTCGGACTTCCGCCGCCTGCAGCCCCCCGCGCGACGCCGCCCCCGCTAGAAGCTTGTTGCCGTAACCCAGCTACTATCAACGAATATAATCTCAATATGTTGCAATTTAACTACTGCGACATATTGAGCTGGCGCTGCGCCTATACGCCACCCCTCAGCTAGTAGTTGGCGTCGAGCCCGAGGCGAGCCCCGATGCCTGGACCGTCGACACCCGAGCCGTGAAAGCGATAGCTCTCGTTGCTGATGTTGTCGATGGCCGCGGTGAGCTGAATCTGCCGCGATAGCCGAAGCGCGCTGCGCACCGAAAGCAGATAAAAGCCAGGGGTCCCGCTGCACGGTCCGCCGAGCGCGCAGATCGTCGGATCCCACAGATCTTCCGCGGCCAACAAACGCTGCGGCCCAGCCCAACGGAGCAGGAGCTGCACGAAGGTGAAGACGGTTCGCGGTCGCCGAAACTCCAGCGCGGCAACACCGTGCACGGGCGGTATGCGCGGCAGCGGGGCCTCACCGCTGGCAGTGGCCTGCGGGTGGGTGTAGGCGACGGTGGCAAAGGCCGTCAGGCCCCAGAATAGGTAGACGCGCGCGCTGGCCTCAATCGAGTGCAGCTTCGCCGCTTCGCTGTTTTGGCGGCTAAAGAGCGGCGTGCAGGGCTCACCAGCTGAAGCTTGATAGCAGGTACTGCCGGCCACCGTCGTGGGGACCACCAAGATCGGGTCGGCGAGGTACGTAAATGCATAGGTCAGGCCGCCATCCAGGCGACGGTACGCGGTGCGAAACCCGGCCTCGGCCGAGTAGGTCGCTTCGCTGCCCAGTGGCGCTCTGGCGGGCAACAGAATGCCGGGTCGCCCATCGTCGAGACGCGCCTGATCGTCGAGCGTTGCCGGACGCACACCCACCATGCCGCCGGCGAACATCGCGAGACCCACGACCGGCTCATAGCGCAGGTGCAGCGAGCCACCGTAGACGACCCGGCTCAGTTGCTGCTCGGGCGTGGTGAGACCGAGCCCACTCTGAGCACTGGTGCGCGTGCTCTCGGGCATGTAGAGGAAGCTGCCGCCGGCGCGGGCCGACATGAGCGCGTGCAGGCGAGCGCCCGATTCGCTCTCGTTCCCCGTCGCCAGGCGCAGCAGGTCGAGCTCGTCTTGCAGGAACAGGGCAAAGGTCTGAGCCCGGCTGCCGGTGGGATATCGCGAGCCGCCTGGCAGCGACTCCGCTGGCCCTGCCGCCCCCTCGCTCAGGCGCGCCCGCTCGGCTGCGCTGCCGACCCACTCGAAGCTGCTCTCGAAGCCGGCCGCCAGGTTTCCGCCGCGTCCCAGATCGCTGCGCAGGCGAACACTCGCGCCCAGGACATCAACGCGGTTGCTCTCGCGCAGGAGCTGATTGCTGGCGACGATCTGCCGCGCCGCCAGCTCGGACTGGCGCTGGTAGGACAGCACGGCGTGGGTCTCGACGGCTCGGCCGCTGACCTCGAACTCGCCGTCGTAGCGAAGGTAGCCGAGGTCGCGCGCCAGCTCGGGCAGGGCGTAGACGTCACCTGTGTGGCTGCGCTCACTCCGCACCGCATCGTACTGTCGCAGACCCTGGTACACCGCGTTCAGCGTGCCGCGCCCGGTGTCGACTCCCATACCGAGGTAAAGTCCGCCCTCGTTGTACGCGGTGTTGGGCTGGGGGCTGTTGCCACCGTACGCTCCGCCCATGACGTCGCGGAAGCGGCGCACCGAAAAGGCACTGTCGAGCGCGAAGCGATTCCAGCGGCCCGAGCCCGTGACGCTGCCCTGCAGGCTCTGATCGGGGCTGGCGTAAACGCCGCGCGCCCCCGCCGAGAGCTCGATCTGACTGCCGGCAATCGGCGATGGTCGCAGCGTTCGAAGGAGGATGGTGCCGCCGAGCCCGCCCTCGCCATAGGGGCCAAGGCCGCTGCCGTGCACGACCTCGATGCCACGCACGGTGTACGGGTCAACGAGGTTCAGCGTCGAAAATCCACCGGGGAGCGTGCTGGTGATCGTCGTGGTCAGACGCACGTCATCGACGTACAGAGCGACTCGCCCCTCGCCAAGGCCGCGCAGGCTGGGACTGGCGAAGCTGTAGCTGGGCTGCTGCACGAACACGGTTTCTTTGTCGCGCAGCATGTCCCCGACGGAGCGCGCCGGAACCACGCGCAGCTCATCGCCGAGGTCGATCCCCATCGCGGCCGCGGTGCTGCGCGGGCTCTCAAAGACGGTGCTGCGCTGCAGAGTCACCCCGCGCACCGTGTCCGTCTGCGACCGCGGCTTGCTGCTCTCGCTAGGCTCGCTGGGCTCATCCGCCGCAGCCAGCTGAACGCCGCTTATGGACCACAGCCCAAAGGCTGTCATGCCCCAGCGCGCCCACCGCGAATGAACCCTGCTCTTGCCCAACGCTTCCGCGCCTCGCTTCCCTCGGTCTGCGATTCCCGGCCTTAGAGCACGCGCCCGGCCGCCAGCCGCTCAAGCTGCCGCGCCAGCGCCAGATCAAGCTCGGTCACACCACCAGCATCATGGGTGGTCAGGTTGATGGTCACGCGGTCGTAGACGTTCGACCACTCAGGGTGATGGTTCATCGCCTCAGCCCGCAGGGCGGCACTGGCCATGAAACCGAACGCCTCGACGAAGCTGCCAAAACGGTACTCGCGATGCAGCTTGCCATCGCGCAGCGACCACGCCCGCAGCGCCGGATCAGCGAGAGCCGCCTGCAAGGCATCAGCACTTAGACATGCGGAAGAAGACATCGTTGGGGGCCCAGGCTCTAAGAAGTTTCGACTTATATGGCCTGGTTTGGCGCGCCCTGGCAAGTGCGATCTCGCACCGCGCAGGAGCGGCTGGGTCCAGCCGTGCTCAGCGGGGCTCAGCGACGAAAAAGCAGCAGGTGTTGTGGGGTCAAGTCAGCCGGGCCGACGCGTCCAGCGCTCCCTTAGGACAAGGGCCAGGACAGGCTCAGCCAGAGCGAGAGCGTCACAAAAATCGCGGCCAACAGAAATGCAGGCGACGGAACACACGACTGCCAAGCCGGCGCAGGGGCAGCAGGCGACATGAAGAACTCCTAATCAGCAAACGGATCGGACCGAGGAAACTCGCCGGGGGCCGCGGTGCAGAACGACGCTCTCCCGGTTGAGCAAAGAGGAGGAATACGCGAGTCTAAGTGCCAAGCAGCCCACAAAGTGGCTCAGCAAACTTCGCAGGCGTCTGGCCGGCGCCGGCCTGGCTGCGTCGGGGTTTCACGGCCGGTTACTTCAGACGATAGCTTCCCAGGAATGCGTCGACCTTCCCGAGCGCCACCTGACCATTGATGGTGCCGTTGGTGGTCCCGACCGCGAAGGCTCCACCTTGGGGATTCACGACAGCGGCTCGCAGGAAGTCGTCACCGAAGGTGCCAAACTGGTTGGCATAGACCGAAGTTCCGTCGCTGGCGAAGCGGAAGAAAGCCGCGTCCTTGCCGCCAACATACTGGCTGGCCGGCAGCGCGAGGCTGACATAGCCCCCCGCGATGACCTCTCCTCCGGCTTGCGGCAGCAGGGTGAAGATCTCGTCTTCAAACAGAGTCCCGACCTGACGCAGCCAGCGCAGGCTACCGCCGCTCGCATCCAGACTGGCGACAAAGCCGTCGAGCCGACCGAGGAACGGCTGTCCACCGATCGAGCCGGCTGTGCGACCGCCGATAAACACCGTTCCGCTGCCCCCGGCCACGGCCTGGACTTCATCATCCGACGAACTCCCCAGCTGCACCGCCCAGGCCACGCCGCTGCCCGGCACATAGCGATAGAGCGCCGCATCCCGTCCGCCCAGCGCAGACTGCCCGGCGGCAACGCTGTCGGTCGCCCACCCACCCAGGAAGAAGCCGCCTTGTCCGTCGGTGGCGATCGCGGTCAGGGCATCGTCTTTGGCACTACCAAACTGGTTCAAGGCCTCCTGCGTGCCATCGCTGCGGTACTTGACGATAAATGCGTCGGAGGTACCACGCAGCGTCTGGCCTGCGAAGCTGCCACTCGTCGAGCCCACGGCATAGGCCGCGCCGCTACTATCGACCGCGACGGCGACCAGAAAGTCGGCCCCGCTCGTCCCGAACTGCCGCAGCCAGTCGAGCGAACCATCTGGCTTCAGGCGCGCGATGACGGCGTCGCTATCCCCCCCGGCGCGCGTCTGGCCGGCGAAAGTGTTGTCGGTAAAGCCGACGACGTAGACATTGCCACTGGCATCGCTCGCGACCCCGCGCCACTCGTCGGTGCCAGCCGTACCTAGCTGCTTCTGCCAGCCGATCTGCCCGCTCTGGCTCGACTGCACGATGTAGCCGTCTGAAAGGGCGCTGCCCGCCGGGGCATCCGGCAGCCGCCCGTGCGTACTGCCAACCGCCACCAAGTTGCTGCCCGCCAAAGTCGCGCCGTAGAGCGCGTCGTCTTCCGCGGTCCCGAGCTGTCGCTGCCACAGATCAGAAGTCGCCGGCTCGGCCGGCTGACAGCCAAGCGCGACGCTGTAAAGGCCGGCGATCGTAAGCCCAACGCAGAGCCCGCGTTGGGCCCGTTTGTGAACATGGTTCATCGTCTAGTCCTCCTCGTAAGCCCGTTGCCAATGGGCGGTGATTGTTCCCTGCGATGTTGCCGTAGACAAGCACGCTGCGCACTTGCCGAAGGCGGGTCACGCGGATGCTGCACTTGCCCCGGCCAACTCGATTCCTGATACGCTGCGCCGCACCTCGGCCATGGCCGATTGGGAGGTCAAGCAACCATGACGCGACATGTACCTCGACCGCGCTCGCTGCTCTCTGCAGGCAAGAGCGCCCTGCTCTCTGGGCTCACCATTGCTCAGCTCCTTATCGTGGGCTGCTCGGTGGAAGCGCCCCAGCCGAACAGCCCGCAGTCCGAAGAAGCCCCGGATCGCTATGTGGCGCATCGCGATCCCGAAGTCGGCGCCCCGACGTTCATCTGGCTGGATCAGCAGCCCCGACAGGGCGATGCCACAGGCGTCGCCTGGCGCCTGCTGCGCGGTCTGGCCGACACCTACGGCCTCGATGAAGCCGCGCTCGCCGCCGCCCGC
>DAORCZ010000220.1:0-10071 GCA_035345735.1 Pseudomonadota bacterium
AGCTTAGCGAGCCAGAAGCTGGCGGCTGAGCCACAGACCCGAAGCCCCCATCGCCAGGCAGCCGAGCAGGGTGACGGCGACATAAAGCAGCGCGCGGGGCTGCGCGCCGTCTTCCAGCAGGGTCAGGACCTCGTGATTGAAGGCCGAGTAGGTCGTGAGTCCGCCCATCACGCCGGTCGTCAGAAACAGCCGCAGCGTTGGCGAGATCGGCGCGCTGCCGCCAACGCCAACGCTCAACGACAGCCCAATGATCAGGCTGATGAGAAACGAGCCGAGCAGGTTGACGCCAAGCGTGCCGAACGGGAAAGTCAGCCCGAGCAGGCGGGCCGACAGCAAGCCGAACAGATAGCGCAGCCCACTGCCCAGCGCCCCGCCGAGGCAGACCAGAAGCAGCCGCATGACCTAGGGCTTGGCGAGCTTGGCCTGGCGCGTCCACTCCGCCGGCAGACCGATGTTGAGGAAGATGCTGAAGCGATAGCCCAGGTAGCGGTCTTCGATCTTGCCGCGGACGCGATCGATCGCTTCCTTCGCAGCAGCATCAAGCTCACCGTTTGCAGCCAGACGCGGCTTCTCGGCAGCGATGCTGTCGCGGACGAATCGCAGGTAGGCCTGCTGCTGCTCTAGCAGGCGGGCATCGCCGCTCGGACCACGACCGGGATGAATGGTCTTGGGCCCCAGGCCCTTGAGCTCTTCGAGGCGCTTGATCCACTCCTCGGTGCGCGCTAGCTCCAGCCAGCTGTGGCTGCCGCTGGCGACGAGATCGCCGGTAAACAGATGATCTTCGTACTGCACGACGACGTGGGCATCGCTGCAGCCCTGACCCAGCACGTGGGCCTTCACGTTGATGCCGGCCAGATCCATGTTCACCGATTCGCTGCCGAAGCTCTCGGGCAGGACCAGATCGGGCGGATAGTCATCTTTGAAGCGATCGTAGAAGTGACGGCGGCGATCGAGATCGACGCCTGGGATCAGCGCCAGCACCTGATCAGACGTCATGACCTTGATGCCGCGCTTTTTGAAGACGGCGGTGCCGTTGAACTTGTCGGGGTTGGGATGCAGGACGAAGGCGGCGCGCGCCCGCTTGCCCGTCGCTTGCTCGGCCCAGTTGATGAACTCTTCGGCGGCCGAAGGCAGGAACTGGGTGTCGATCAGCACCAGGCCGCTGGGCCCCTCGATCCAGTACGACACCGTCGAAAAACCACGCGTTGAGGAGACGTAGGAACCGACGCGCCAGTCACCGAAGAATTCATCCTCGTGGTGCAGCGCGGTGACCGCCTCGCGCGGCAGGCGGCGGTTGGCGGCAGGGCGGTTTTGCGGGGTGGGCGCCGACGTGGCCAGCGACCCCACAGAACCGGCGAGCAGCAGCGAGACTAGACCGGCAAGCATCCACGTTTTCCGCATGCTGCCGACGATATCGCGAGGTACGGCAGGCAGGCAATGCGACTTTCGTCGGCGCAAATTCCGCGCGCCGCGGTAGCCTGAGCGCATGGCCGAGGTCGTCATCTACACCAGGCACTTCTGCGGCTACTGCACGCGTGCCAAGCAGCTCCTCACCAAAAAAGGCGTCGCCTTTCGCGAGATCGACGTCTCGCACGATCAGAAGACGCGGCGCTGGCTGGCCCAGGTCAGCGGGCAGTCAACGGTCCCGCAGATCTTCATCAACGGCCAGTCGGTCGGGGGCTGCGACGACATCACCGAGCTCGATCACGACGGCGAGCTAGATCCCCTGCTGCAGGCCCCCGCTCCCCCGCCCCGCGCGCCCTAGCCAAAGCCGACCCTAGACGGTCAGGTGCTTCTCGATCTCTTCGACGGAGGCCCGCACCTTGGGATCGGTGGTGAGCAGTCCCTCGATGCGACGGCAGGCCGACAGCACGGTCGTGTGATCCTTGCCGCCGAAGCGCTCGCCGAGTTCGGGATAGCTGGCCTTGCACAGCTTGCGGGCCAGGTACATGGCGATCTGCCGCGGCCGCGCCAGCTTGGCCTGCCGACTGGCGCTGCACAGGTCAGGGACCGAGATCCCAAAGTAGTTGGCGACTTCCTTCTGCACCGACTCGGTCGACAGGTGCGGGCTGGTCTGGCCGAGGAAGTTCTTCAGCGTCTCTTGCGCGAACTCGACGGTGATCGGCTGCTGCCGCAGCGAAGCCATGGCGGCGACGCGGATCAGCAGACCTTCCAGCTCGCGCACGTTCGACTTGATGTTGGCGGCCAGGAAGTGCGCAACCTGCGACGGCAGATCGATGCCGTCGATCAGCGCCTTCTTTTCGAGGATGGCGATGCGCGTCTCTAGCTCGGGCGGCTGAATGTCGGCGATCAGGCCCCACTGAAAGCGCGAGCGGATGCGGTCTTCCAGATCGGGGATCTCGTGCGGGTACTTGTCGGCCGTGACGACAATCTGGCGATGCGACTCGAAGAGGGCATTGAAGGTGTGGAAGAACTCGTCCTGCGTGCGCTCTTTGCCGCCCAGATACTGGATGTCATCGACGAGCAGGACATCGACCTGGTCCCGATACCTAGACCGGAATTCGTCGATGCGACCATTACGTACCTGCTGCACGTACTCGTTTAGGAAGGTCTCGGCCTTGAGATAGACGATGCGCCAGCCGGGGTGGTGGCTGCGAATCTGGCTGCCGATGGCGTGCAGGAGGTGCGTCTTGCCCAGCCCCACGCCGCCATAGATGAAGAGCGGGTTGTACTTGCCGGCGGGGTTTTCGGCGACGGCGCGACTCGCGGCTTCGGCAAGCTGATTGGATGGGCCGACGATGAACGAGGTGAAGTTGTACTTCTCCAGCAGTCCCGACGGCACTGGGCCCGGCGCGGGGGGCGCATCGGTTGGCGGGGCCGGTGAGGCCTGCGGGGCGACAGGGCTCGCGGCCGGGACGCGCGGGCTGGCGGCAACAGGCGGTGCCTCACTTGCGCCAGGTCGCTTCCGGCTGCGTGCCGCGGCGCGCATCGCCTGGGCCGAGGTCTGTCCCCGCCCGGACTGCCGCAGGCTCCCCTCGCCGGCCGCCCCATCGTTCGCTTGCCAGATGACGGCGTAGTCGCGATCGGCATCCGAGACGCGGCGCACTTCCTCTAAAACGATGCGCAGGTAGTGATTGCCGAACCACTCTTGAATGAAGGAATTGGGGGCCTGCAGGTGGATGGTGTGGCCATCGATCGCCGTGCAGCGGATCGGCCGGAACCACAGCTCAAAGTTCTGCGCCGACACCCGGCCCGAGACGGACGCCAAGGCCTGCGCCCAGAGCTCAGTGGCTGCGCTGAGCGCGCCTCCCGGATGCCCCGGATCAATCGGGGCACCGCCGCTGCCCCACGCTGTATCAAGGCCTGTAGTGGATTCCATGGCCGCCAAAAGGGCGGCAAAGATAGATCAAGCGGCGAAAAGAGCGGCGAAAAAGCGGTGATTCGTGATAGCCCTCGGGTGTGCGTTCGCAAACTGCCTACTTGGTGGTGCTGATGGCCATGATGGCCTGCTTCGCGCTCTACCGTTTGGACGAGCGGGCCTTCGTGCTCCTGCCGGGCAACCTGGCGGTGTTCGTCGGTCTCGCCGGGGGAGCGCTGGCGTTGGGCCTGCAGCGGCGACTGTGGCTGCCGATCTCGCTCTTGGGCGCGGTGCTGACGGCTGGCATGGGCCTGTTTTCATTGAGCCAGAGCGGGCGGCCGCTGTCCTGGATGCGCTTGCCGGGCGCGGCCGTGATGTGGGTGGTGATTGGTCTTTACTGTGCCTTTCGCCTGGCCCTCATCTATCAGGCGGCGGAGCGCAAAAAGACCGAGCTGCGGCAGGACAAGCTGCGGGAAAAGCAGCTGCAAGACGAGGACGGGACGCCGCGAGCGGCCACCCCGGGGCAGAACGGTGAGCAGGCCAGCTAGCGGCCGAGGCCTGGGCTGGGCGCCGTGGCTCGTCGTCCTTGTGACCGCTGCCTGCCAGCCTCAGAACTCGCCGGAGCGGATCTGCGGCAGCTTCTTGCGCGCTGTGGCCGAAGGCGATGCCACGCTGATCTTTGATCAGCTCAGCCAGCCGACGCAGTGGGCGCTTTATACGGTGCAAAAAAACCAGGCTCGCATGCGCCAGCTGGTGCAGCAGAGCTATCCCGCTGGCGAGCAAGCCCAGGCGCTGTCGCGACTGTATGCGGCCGACGCGGAGAACGGTCGCGATCTGTTCGCGCGGCTCTATGCCGAACGCTATGCCGCCAGCTTCCGCCAGCGGCTGGGCAGCGGCGCAGTCAAGGCCGAGGTGCTCTCGCCAGGCCCAAGCGAGCCCGCCAGTCCGAACGGCGGAGAGCTGCACTGTCGTCGGGGGGCGGCCGGCGGCGCCGCGTTTCGCTTTGTGCGCGAGGCGAGCGGTCGCTACGGCCTGGTCGAGCTTGCGCCCGAGTGGGAAGCTGCGCAGCTCCGCGCCACCCACGACCTGGCGACGGTCGAAAAGAACGCCGAGATCTATCGCCAGGCCGGTGGCTCGATGGGCCCCACGCCCAGCCCCCCACCGTCAGGGCCAGCGCCGGCCGGCTCGACGACACGCTAGCCGCCGCAAGCCCCCGCCCCCTTCGACTATCCATCCATCCGCAACGTAAATGTAAGGAGCGATATGCAGACCACGCAGGACTGGCAGGGACGACCGTACCCCTTTGGCAGCGCCGCCGCCGCGACGCGACGCCCGCGCATCGCTGTGATCCCCGGGGACGGCATCGGCGTCGAGGTCACAGCGCAGGCGCTCCGCGCGCTGCCGGCGCTGGGAGTCGAGGCCGACCTGGTCCACTTTCCCTGGTCCGCCGAGCACTATCTGGCGACGGGCGAGACGCTGCCCAAAGGCGCACTGCAAGAGCTGGCCTCAGGCTTTGACGCCATCCTGTTTGGGGCGCTGGGTGACCCGCGCATTCCAGAGCAGATCGTCGCCCGCGACGTGCTGCTGGGCCTGCGCTTCGGGCTCGACCTGTACATCAACCTGCGCCCCGTCGAGCTATTTGACGAGCGCCTCTGTCCCCTCAAAGGCAAGACCCGCCAGCACATCGACTTCGTCGTGCTGCGCGAGAACACCGAGGGACCGTACGTGCAGATGGGCGGATCGTTTAAGCGCGGCACGGAAGACGAGGTCGCCATCTCGGAAGACCTCAATACGCGCCGCGGCGTCGAGCGCATCGTGCGCGCCGCGTTCGCCATGGCCGCCCTGCCCCGCCCCGCTGGCGGCAGCGAAAGCCCCCGCCCGCCCCGCGTCTGCATGGTCGATAAGGCCAACGCCCTGCCGCACGCTCATGGCCTGTGGCAGCGGGTCTTCAAGGAAGTCGCCGCCCAGTATGCCTCGCTCGGCATCGCCGCCAACCACCTTTACGTCGACGTCGCGGCGATGGAGTTCGTCCGCGCCCCCGAGCGCTTCGATGTCGTGGTGACCAGCAACCTGTTCGGCGACATTCTCACCGACCTGGGCGCCGCGATCTGTGGTGGGCTGGGCCTGGCCGCCTCCGGCAACATCCATCCTGGGCGGGTCTCGCTGTTCGAGCCAGTGCACGGCTCGGCCCCCGATATCGCCGGGCGCGGCATCGCCAATCCGCTGGCGGCCTTTCTGACGCTGGCCCTGCTGCTGGATCACGTCGGCCGCAGCCCGGCGGCCGACCGGCTGCGCGCGGCGGTCCGCAAGGTCACGCTGGCCGGCGAGACGACCGTCGACCTTGGAGGCTCGCTATCCACTGCACAGTGTGGCGATGCCGTACTGCGCGCACTCGCCCAACGATAGACGCCCTAACAGAGGGCGTTCCCGACGGCGGCAAGCCAGCCACGCGCACAAACATTTTGCGGACTCTTCGCAAGCTCTTTTTGTGCCGGGCGATTCAGTATACTGCGGCCACCTGGGACGCCCCCCGGTAACACCCTCCGGAAACAAGCGAGCACAGACGTGAAGATCCATTTCATCGGAATTTGCGGCACGGGCATGGGTGCGGTGGCCGAGCTCTTAAAGAGCGCAGGACATGACGTCCGCGGCTCCGACGAGCATGTCTATCCGCCGATGTCGACCCAGCTGCGGGCCGCCGGAATTCCGCTCTTTTCAGGCTTTGGCGAAGCCAACCTGGCCTGGGATCCTGAGCTTGTCGTCGTCGGCAACGTCTGCCGGCGCGACCATGTCGAGGTCTTAGCAGCCCAAGCCAAAGGGATACGCCTCACGTCCTTCCCGGGCGTTATGGAAGAGCTGCTCCTGCCCGGTCGCCCGACGCTGGTCGTCACCGGCACGCACGGCAAGACCACGACGACATCGCTTTCGGCATGGATGCTGGAGCAGGCCGGACGGAAGCCGGGCTTTATGGTGGGCGGGGTGCCGCTCAACATGGGCTGCGGCGCGGCCTTGGGGGCGAAAGACGCTCCCTTTGTCATCGAGGGCGATGAGTACGACACCGCCTTCTTCGACAAGAAGAGCAAGTTCCTGCACTACCTGCCGCGCTTCGCCATCCTGACCTCGGTTGAGCTCGACCACGTCGACATCTTCAGTGGTCTCGACGCCATCAAGGACAGCTTCCGCGAGTTTGTCCGCCTGCTGCCGGCCGATGGTGCGCTGTGGGTCAGTGCCCGCTCGAAGGTGGCGGTCGAGATTGCCGCGACCGCCCGCTGCCGCGTCGAGCGCTATGGCCTGCGTCCCGGCTGCGAGCCCGACTGCGAGTGGCAGGCCGAGATCACCAGCACCCGTCCTGGTGGCCGCACACTGTTCGAGGTCTACTACCGCGGGGCCCGCTTTGGCTCGTTCGATACCGGCCTGCCTGGCGGCTACAACCTGGAAAACGTGCTGGCGGTGATCGCCGCCTGCCATGGCTACGGCCTGTCGTTGCCCGAACTTGTCCGCGGCGTGCGCCTGTTCGCCGGGGTCAAGCGCCGACAAGAGCTGCGGGGAGTCGCCCAGGGCGTCGCGGTCGTCGATGACTTCGCGCATCACCCGACCGCCATCCGCGAGACGCTGCGCGGCCTGCGCGGACGCCATGGTGGCGGCCGCCTGCTCGCCGTCATGGAGCCGCGGTCCGCGACCAGCCGCACCGCCGTGTTCCAGCGCGACTTCGCCGAGGCCCTGGCCCTGGCTGATGAAGTCCTCATCGGCGCGGTCCACATGCCAGAGAAGGCTCCGGCTGGCAATCGCCTGGATGTCGAGCAGCTAGCCGCCGATGTGCGCAAGCACGGCGTCCCGGCTCGCGCCATCCCCAAGGTCGAAGGCATCGTCGACTACCTCGCCAACCGACTTTCAGCGGGCGATACCGTCGTCATCATGTCGTCGGGAAGCTTCGACGGCCTGCACGACAAGCTCTTGTCGCGCCTGGGGGACGGGGTGACGCAGGCGACTCTCGATGATCTCAGCCCGGTCAAGGGCTTGCTAGAGCGCGTCGGGCTGCCGACCGCTGGTATTCCCGAAGACGTCGCTGAGCTGTGGCTGATCCGCGATGACGAGCCGACCGCCGCCGATAAGTCAGCGCCGCTGGCGGTGGGCTGCGTGGCGCTTGAGATCTATGGCGAGACGGGCCTTCTGCGCTCGCTGGCGGTGCATCCCAGCCGTCGAGGCGAAGGGCTGGGCTGGACTCTGGCCGAGATCATTCAGTTGCGCGCGCGCCAGCGCGGCTTGACGGAGATCTGCCTCCTCACCGAGCACGCCACCGACTTTTTCGCCGAAAAGTTCGGCTACCGCCCGGTCGAGCGCAGCGCGCTGCCAGCCCCGGTGCAGAGCTCCCGCGAGTTCCAGCGCAACCTGAGCGACCGCACCGTGGCGATGCGCCTGGTGCTGTAGCCTCTGCGCGAGATGCTATTCTCGCTCCTATGTTCAAGGTCCCTATGCTGCGGCGCCGCGATCGGGCGGTCCTAGCTGTCAGCGCCGGTGCTGCGCTCCTGGGCGTAGGTGTGCTCGCGATCTCGCCAGGCAGCGGCTTGCTCGTCGAAGCCGCGACGGCCGCAGAGCCCAGCCCGACAATGCCCGGCACCGCCCGCCCAACACCGCCGATTGCCGTGCCCGATGCCGGCACTCCGACGCCACCCGGTAGCCCCGAGGGACCGCGCGATCTCGGCAGCGACGGCAGCCCTAGCGGCAGCGACGGCGGAGCTGCTGATGGCGGTGCGAGCGCCCCGGATCTCGCCGACCCCCGCGCCGATACCAGCGCTTTCGACGCCCAGAACGAGCTGTTTTGGAACCAGCTTGGCCGTCGGCACACCACGGGCTTCGTCAACATCATGAACGCCTATGGCAAGGCGCAGAACGGCGGCCCCGCTCTCAGCGACGGACAGCAGCGCGAATTCATACGCACCATCGCTGAGATGGTGATGTCACAGCCGCTGCGCCACGACGGCAGCGTCCACGCCGCGGCGTTCTCCGTCGATGGCAGCCGCGTCGTCACCGCCTGCTCGGACCGCCAGGCCCGCGTCTTCGATTCCAAGAGCAGCAACCTCCTTTCCACGCTGCGTGGCCATGGAGACGAGGTGCTCTCAGCGGCCTTCTCCGTCGATGGCAGCCGCGTCGTCACCGCCAGCAGCGACCGCACCGCTCGCGTCTGGGATTCGCGCTCGGGCCAGTCGCTGGCCATCCTCAGCGGTCACAGTCAGGAGGTCCTGTTCGCCGCCTTCTCGCGCGATGGCACCCGCGTCGTGACCAGCAGCGCGGACAGCACCGCCCGCATCTGGGATGCCAAGTCCGGCCGCTTGCTGTTTACCCTCAGCGGCCACGAGGGACCGGTGCTCACCGCCGTCTTTTCTGCCGACGGCGGCCGCGTGCTGACCGCCAGCGCCGATGACACGGCCCGGCTGTGGGATGCCCGCAGCGGCAAGGGCATCGTCTCTTTAACCGGCCACAGCGACGACGTCACCTCAGCGGTGTTTTCACCGAACGGCCAGCGCGTGCTGACCGCCGGTCGCGACAAGCGCGCCAACATCTTCGAGCTCTCGTCGGGAAAAATCATCCAGAGCTTCTACGACGCCGAAGACGGCATGCGCACCGCCAACTACTCGGTCGATGGGCTGCGCGTCGTGACAGCCAGCAACGGGCGCACCGCCCGCGTCTGGGACGCCATCACCGGACGCACGCTGTACGTGCTCAAGGGCCACACCCAGGATCTCCGCACGGCACAGTTTTCACCCGATGGCACCCGCGTCGTCACCGCCTCGGCCGATGCCACCGCTCGGCTGTGGGACATTCGCGGCGGGCGATTGACCGGCGTTTTTCAGACTCGCGCCGACCTGCACAGCGTCTCGATATCCGGCGATGGGACACGCATTGTGACAACCGGTGCGGATCAGACGGGTCTGGTCTGGAACCTGGCGCTCGAACGCGTACAGACCCTGCTCGCCGGCCATACCGATGAAGTCCTTAGCTCGGTCTGGGCCCCCAGTGGTTTACGCGTAGCCACCGGCAGCGCTGACAAGACAGCGCGCATTTGGGACCCCAAGACCGGGCAAAACGTCCTTACGATCAACGGCCACCAGGGGCCCGTGTTCTCGGTCGCCTACTCGCCTGACGGCACGCGGCTGATCACCGGCAGCGCCGACAAAACGGCTGGCGCCTGGGATGTCAAGACCGGCCAGAGCCTGGCGAGCTTCGTCGGCCACACCGCCGAGGTCCGCGCGGCGAGCTATTCCCCCGACGGCACGCGGGTGGTGACGGCGAGCTCGGACACCACAGCGGCCATCTGGGATGCGGCCAGCGGCCAGCGACTGCAGGTCCTCACCGGCCACACCCAGGACGTGCTTGCCGCCGCCTATGCCCGCGATGCCTCGCGACTGGCTACCGCTAGCGCCGATGGCACGGTCATCATCTGGGACGTCGCCCGCGCCAAGCCGCAGCTCACCATCACCGGCCACAGCGGTGTCGTGCGCAGCCTCAGCTTCTCTTCGGATGGGGCCACCATCGCGACCTCAGGCGATGACCACACGGTGCGCGTCTTCGATGCCAAGACCGGGGCACCACAGCTAACGATTGACGACACGGCAGGGGG
Source organism: Pseudomonadota bacterium (assembly GCA_035345735.1). Classification (GTDB taxonomy): domain Bacteria; phylum Myxococcota_A; class Polyangia; order Palsa-1104; family JAEUJZ01; genus JAEUJZ01. Next base: position 9,939 of record DAORCZ010000220.1, read on the forward strand.
CGGCCGCAGCGTCAGCTACAGCCCGGATGGCAGCCGCCTGATCTTTACCGGCGGCAGCGGCACCGCGCGCAGCGTCCCCACCAAGCTCGATGCCTACTTTCGCTTTGGCTGTCGAGTTCTTGGCGGCCTCGAT
>DAORCZ010000221.1:0-10070 GCA_035345735.1 Pseudomonadota bacterium
TGGCGACGGGCGGGCTGGGATTGGCGGCGGGGGCAGCCGGGGCAGCGGGGGCCGGCGTGGCGGCAGTCCCAGGGCCCGGGCCAGGAGCGGGCGTGACGGGCTCGCGCTTGTAGCCAAACAGGGCTTTTTTGCCCTCGTCATCGACGAGTTTGACCACGACTTTGTCGTCGGCAAACGTGTAAAGCCGGGTGTGCACGGGCACATGACCGGGCGCCGCCACGACGACGTCCAGCGGGCCGCTGTCGGCGGGCCACTGCAGACTCAGCGGTGTCTCGCCCAAGAGCTGCCGTCCCCACGTCACCTTGGCCGGCACTTTGGTGTTGGCGGCGTTGACGCTGCGAATCGACAGCGTGATCGCGGCGCGCCCAGGGGGAATCGGCGGCGCCCAGGTCTTCTGCTTGCCTTTGGCCTGCGCTTCGTTCGCCAGGCCTGCGATGGGAAGCAGCGCCAGCAGCAGCCAGCGCACGGGGGCAAACCACAGGCGACGGGGGGTTTGCATCACTGCATCTCCTGCGCGTCGCCGCCGCCGGCGCGGTCGGTGGGGGCCTTCTGCGCGTCGGGCGGAGGTCCGGGGTAGACGACGCCGGGCTTGGGCACGTACTCGACAAAGGGCACCTTGCGCTCGCCGCGGATCTTGCCGGTCAGCACGTTGACGTGCAGCGGCGGATCGAGGTGGAAGCTGAAGCCGCGCGAGGGCAGGCGCAGATCAAAGACCGTGTCGCGGTACAGAAAGCGGCGCTCGAAGCCCAGCGGCTGGTCGCCGAGGACACGGTGCGGGCGATGGTTGAGGATGAACGAATACAGCCGCACGGCGTTGTGGTTCAGCAGGCGGTGGCAGCCATGTGAAAAACCCTCGCTGCTGCCGATCGACAGATAGTCGGCCGAGCCGTGCGCGCGAATGCCGTTGTCGACATCCGAGCGGCCGTGCTCGCCCGGGGTCACGAAGTAGCCCACCACCAGCCCATAGGCGGAGCGAAAGCCGGGGCCGATCTCGTCGTAGTTGACCACGTTCTGCGTCGTGCCATGGACCCGCTTCTGCTTCACCAGGGTGCGCAGCGGCGTCGATTCGGGGGCGACCCACACCGGGCCGGCGGTGATGGTGCGGATGACGCGGGGACCGACGTCCGATCCCTTGTAGCGATAGTATTCGTAGCCGTCGGTGGCTTGTTCCGAGCGCCAGCCGCCGATGGTGGTCCGCCAGCGCACGAGCGGAATTTTCTGTCCGCCATAGTCGAGGTTCAGCGTGAAGCTGGGATAGGTCTGCCGCGGCTGCGACACCGACTTGCCCTTGTCGTCATAGGGCAGCTCGTACCAGACGTCGCCGCGATCGACGACGACCGACAGGGCCATGCGCTCGGCGTAGTACTCGGGGAGCGGCGGCAGCTTGACCGCGACGCGCAACCACTGAAAGTCGGCGGCGCCGTGCCGGGCAAAGAAGCGCTGCGCTTTTTCTGCATCGGTCAGGCCAAGCTGTTCCAGCGTGGCGGCCGTGTACTCATCCATCAGGTTGCGCACGGGCAGCAGCTGACCGCTCTTGGACTTGTACAGGGGGGGGCCGTTTTTTCCGTCGGCCGTGCCGTCTTCCAGGATGCCGGCCGCCGAGGCCACGCGCTCGGCGATGACCCGGCGCAGGGTCTCGAAGTTGTTGTCGAGCAGGCGCCGCGAAAGCACGGCCAGCGTCTTTCTTTGCAGATACGCCGCTTCGTAGATCATGTGCTTCTGCTGAAAGCGCTTCAGCATGTCGCGCAGACCTTCGTCGTAGGTGCCCGCTCGGTGGCGGGCGCGCTTGTCGAGAAGTCCTTCGCAGGCCAGGCGCTTTTCGGCTTCCAGCACGGTGGCTTGATCGGCGGCGCGTCTTTCGGCATCGCCGCGCTTGGGTGGCTGCGAGGGCGGCAGCACGGACTTGGCTTCGGCGAGCAGCGCGAAGTTGATGTCGGCCTCGCAGGTCTTGGCCGCGTCCTCGACAAAGCGGGTGCCTAAGACCGAAAGCGCGGGCGGAATGCCGAAGAGCTCCAGATAATTTTTTTCGCCCGGCTCTAGCGGCTGCCCATCGTCGTCGAGCTGATCGGCGGCCAGGCCGATGAAGATGCGACGGTAGCGATTGTTGCGGTCGATGCCCTGATCGTTTTTCAGGATGCGAAAGATGTATGGCGTCCAGGTATCCGACAGATCGACGATCGTGTAGCCCTGCGCCTGCGCGGCTGTCGCATCGACGATGCGCTCTTGCCCTTGAAAGACCAGAAGCGCGCGCCTATCGGGCGGCAGCGACGGATCGTCAGCCAGCGTCGCGGGCAGAGTCGCGGGCACGGCACTGCCCGACGACGGTGGGGCCGAAGGCGCCGACGGGGATGCTGGCGCGGGGGCATCGATGGACGGGGTCGGGGTCCCCGCTCCGCTGGGCGGACTTCCCGGCACAAGAGCTGTCGCCAGATCCGGCGCACTCGGTCGCGGCTGCGGCTGCGCGCGCGGCGAGTCCCCACACCCCACGGGAAGAGCTTCCCCCAGGGTGAGAAGCCATCCCAGAGAGGCTCCAGCCACAACGAGTCGACGCACCGGCGCATTCTCCCACAGCTCGGCATGAGTCGCAGCAGCAGATCGGCGGGCTGGTGGGGCGGTTCGGGGCGCATTCCGAGGGCTGGGCGAAGGCGGCTTGGCGCCATCGCTGCGGAGGACTACGAGGACTCTGCGCTTTGCCGAGTCGGGCCCTGCTGAGGCGCAACCCCGATGCCATGGCACTCGGTATACTCGAGGATTGGCGACGTGAGCGATGGCGCAGCCCCCCCTTCTTCTTTTGATCGAGTTCGCGCGGACAGAGCAGGGTGACGAGCCGTTCGGCTTCCGCTTTGACTCGCAGGAATACCTGGTCCGTAGCGAAGGTGGAGCCTTCAAGACGGCGCGCTTTGCCTGGGATGCGCAGCTTCGGGCCGAGCTCGACGCACTCCGTCAGCCGGGGCGCGATCCGGCGCTGCTGGCACGCATTGGCCAGGTCCTGCGCAGCTCGTTAGAGACGACCAAGTGGCCGCAGGATGAAGTGCGCCTGCTGGATGCGGTGCGGGAGGGTCGCCGCGTCTTGGTGTCGATTCGCTCGGCCGCTGCGGAGCTTTATGCCCTGCCCTGGGAGCTCTTGCTCATCGAGTCCACCGGCCAGCACATCGGTGAGCTGCCGGGGGTGCTGGTGCGCTACGAGTGGCCCGATACCCGCTCGCTGGCCGAGGCGCCATCGCCGGCCGAGTCGCCGCGCCTGCTCTGCGCCTGGTCCACCGCCGGCGGTGCCGTGCCCTCCGAGGATCACATCACGGCCATCGAGGCCAGTCAGCCGGGCTCGGCGTCTCCCTTTGAGCGGCGTCGCGATGTGCTTTCGCATGCCTCGATGGGGCGCTTGTCGAGCGCGCTCACCAGCGCCACGCAGGCGGGACGGCCGATCGCCATCCTGCATCTTTTGGCGCATGGGCGACCCACCGGCAGCACCTTTGGCATCGTGCTCGACGGCGAGGATGCGGATGGTGGCCCGGTGGTCGTCGATGCTGGGCGCCTGCGACAGCTCTTGGCGCCGCATGCCGCGACGCTGCGCTTGGTGGTCCTTTCAGCCTGCGACAGCGGCAACAGCGGAGCCCTGGGCAACCAGCTCGGCAGCCTTGCGCAGGCTCTGCACCGAGCCGGCATCGCCGCCGTGGTGGGCTCGCGCTATCCGCTGTCGGTATCGGGGTCGATTCGGCTGTGCCAAGCGCTTTATCCGGCGCTGCTCTCGGGTCAGGCTTCGCTAGAGACGGCACTGCTCGCGGCTCGGCTGCAGCTAGCGCGCGATGCGGCCCAGCTCGACTGGGCGAGCCTGCAGCTCTATGCCCGGGCCGCCGATGGCGCCGAGACCCACCCGATCACCCCCCCGAGCCGAGCGGGGAGCGACGGAGCGGTGGTCCGCGCCGACGGTGTGTCGCGGTCCTTGTCACGGGCGCAGCGCTTCATCCTCGCGGCGGCGAGCGTGGTGCTGTTGGCGGGGGGCGTGCGCTTCGTGGGGGCGCACTGGGCTCGCCGGTCTAATGAAGCTGCCTCGCCGCCCCCTGCCACGGTGGGTCGCGAGCCGGCGCTTAGCGGGGGCAAGGCGCCAGCTGCCTCCGTCGCGACCCAGAGCGAGCCGGCCAAAACGGTGGCCAGCGTGCCGCCCGCCCCCGTCGCTGACCTCGGCGCAGCCGCATCGGTGAAGGCTGAGGTGTCGCCCGCCCCCGTTGGTGAGCCGGCGACTGCCCGTCGGGCGCCGGCCCCTGACCAGCGAGTCCTATCGACACAAAAGGCTCCCGTATTTCGCGGTGTCATCTTGGATATGGTTACAAAGGACCCGATCGCCAAGGTCGTGGTCAGCTTGATAGGCACGCGCTGTCGTACCCGCACCGACGAGTTCGGGGTCTTCGATTTTTCGTCCTGCCGCGACGGGGCAAAGTTCTTCTTGAAGCACCCGCAGGTCCGACTGGATGCGTCCAAGATGAAGAATCCGGAAGGCGGAAGGACGATTTGTAATGATATTTCGCTATTGCCCGGATCGCAGGACCTGACTCGCATTGATCTGGGAAAACATTGCAAGATAGATATGCGCGAATTAATACCTGACTAAGACCTGCCCGGCGGGCTTCTCGATGGCCTGGGGCGTCGGCGTACTTGCACAGACGCCTGTTGTGTTGCATCGGATGCACCCCGGCTGACCGACGCGGCCGCGACGGGGGAGCGGGCAGAGGGACGCGGTCCTAGAACTCCACCCCAGCGGTAAAACCCGGCCACAGCGTCAGGCTGGGGACCTGCTCGGCGCTGCGGTAGGTGGCCCAGCCGTAGCCGGGGCGGGTGGTCGGCGTCGGGTTGTCGAAGTCGTTGAGCGTCGACAGCGTCGGACCGCCAAAGACGGCCAGGCGCGGCAGCAGGCGGGCAAAGAACAGGATGCGCCACTGGCACAAGAGGTTCGGCTTCTGCAGGCGATCGAAGCCGAAGTGGACGCCGTAGACCGAGACATCGCTTTCGAGCGCAAAGCGGCCAAACAGCGGCAGGTGACCGCCGAAGCCCATGCCGTACATCCAGGCTTGGTTATCGGGGCTGCCAAACGGATGCACGGCGGCGGTGAGCAGCGTGTAGGTGTAGCGCGCGCGCAGCCGCAGGCTGAGGTTGAAGGCGGCGTGATCCGAGGTCCATACGTCAAGCCACGCCCCGCCGCGCTTGGAGATCGTCAGGAAGCCGATGGCGGCGTCGAGATCGTCGGCGATGTTGATAAAGCCGATCTGCAGACCCTGCATGCGACCGCGGCTGATGTTGAGCGCGCCAAGCTGCACGCCCGTCGCTTGGTCGGCGATGTTGACCCCGCCGATCTGCGCACCGACGAGCTTTTGCGCGTAGTTGACGACGCCGGTCTGCACGCCGGTTAAGCGGCCATAGGTCAGGCTCAGCGCGCCCGATAGCTGAGCGCCGCGCAGGTCGCCGCGGATGTAGCCCATGCCGAGCCCGGCTTGCAGCCCCGCGAAGTCGGCAAAGGCCAGGCTCACCGTCGATAGCTGCGCGCCGTAAAGATCGCCACGGGCCACCGCCGCGACGAACGAGCCCTGCATGCCGATGAACGAGCCGCCGGTGTAGGTGGCGATGAACGAGGCCTGCATGCCGAGCGATTCTTCGACGATGCGCGAGACGAAAAGCGCGATGTCGACGCCAATCAGGCGCGGCGTCAGGCCCATCAGCAGGCTCAGCGAGAAGTAGTTGATGACGGTGCGGCGATGCTCGAGCGCATTGGTAGACAGCGACGGCAGGATGCCGACATTGACCGGCATGACGCGGTAGCTGGGGTCCTGGGTGACGGCCAGCACCGAATCGCGCGAGGGCGTGGGTTCATCGGGTTCGCCGCCGCGGCGCTGCGCGGATTCTTTCGGCACGGGGTGCAGATCGCTGGTCCGCAGCACCACCGGGCCCGAGCGCGCGTCGATGTTGCCGCGCAGCACCTGCGCTCCGTCATCGACGGTGACGCGATAGGCATCGGCCGGCACGCTAAGCTGCAGCAGGCCGGTGGTCTTGCCCGGGTTGCCGGTAGCGCTCGGGCTGCGATCAAGCTCCGCCAGCAGGTGGCCGCGGGTGTCGCGCAGATAGATCCGGCCGCGGACGTCTTCCGGCAGGATGATCTGCGCCGTGCTGCGACGAAGCTCGGTCAGCACCAGATCACCGACGCCGGCGAGCTGGATGTCGTAAGCCGCGTGCTGCGCGCCGTACAGCGTCGCTTCGGTGCGGGCCAGGGTCTCTTCAAAGGCGAAGCGATAGGCCTCTTGCAGCGTCACCAGGCCGTTCTTGTCGGCGTCGGCAGCGCCGCGCAGGCCGGTCGAAAGGTAGTGAGTGAAGAACGATCCGCGGACCCGCTCAGACTCCTGCGCCACCTCGGTGGCCGACGACGAGGTCAAAAAGGCATGGCCGGATAAGGCCGAGGGGTCGGCGGTCAGAAACGCGGCCTCGCTGTGCCCACCCTTGCGCAGCGCGAAAGCACCCGAGGCGCAGGAGTCGAGGATGGCGATCTTCACGTCGGCGTGGACGGCCTGCAGCAGGCTGCGCAGGTGCGAGTACGGCAATCGCTGATCGCCGAGCAGCAGGCCGGCTTCGTCGGAGTGGCCGGAGTAGTAAAAGAGAAGCTGTGTCGGGCGCGGCTGACCCCCGCGGCTCTGGCTGTCGCGGGCGGCGGCGGCGATCTCGCCATCGATGCTGCGCAGCGCCGAGTCAATGGCGCTTGGCGAGGGATCGCGCAGCACGCGACTGTCAGCGGCCGGCACGCCGCCTAGCTCGCTGAACAGCGAGTCCATGCGCTCGGCATCGCGGATGGCGTAGCGCAGGATGGCGCGACCGGCCCCGCCCGCGCTGGCCCCGACGAACAGGGCATAGCGACGGACATTGGTCGAAAGGACCAAGGCGGTCACGGCGGCGGGCGGGGCGCCGGCGTTGAGGCTGGCCGGGCCAGAAATCCCGGTGGGCGGTCCGCTCGTCGGCGGGGACGTGGGTCCAGCCGGAGGGACGGGAGCGACGGGGAGCGGAGCGGCGATCGAGGGCGGCGGGACGGCAAGCTGGCCGTGTGCCACAACCGGAACCAGCAGCGCCAGAAGGACACAGGCGCTGCCCCACCGCAGCCCCTGAGTGCGCATTAGCGACTGCCTCGGGGCTTGCTCAGGGTCAGCGAGCGCTGCCCTAGCTGAGTCGGTAGGCCCGGCAGCCCGGGTTCGTGCTCGGCGCGGGCGGGATCGGCAGCCAGGCGGCGCGCGGCGGCCACGATCTCGGACAGCTTGAGCGAGTCGGCATGGGCCTCCTCAGCGGTGATCAGGAAGAAGCGCTCAAACCCCGGCGCATCGTCGAGCCGGAAGGCCTGCGGCAGGCGGATCTCGCGGGTGACCAGCACCGCTGCCGAAGTCTTGGGTGGCATGACCGGCCCCGGAAACAGCGACGGAGTCTCGCGGTTGTCCGTCGGATAATGAACGGTGACGCCACCGCGGCCATCGACCGACAAGAGCACGCCATAGCGGGCCCGGCCCGGCACATAGGCCAGCTGCAACAGATCACCCGGGCTGGCTTCCGCCCGGTCGGAGAGCGGCTCGGCCCGGCCATCGCGCTTGCGATACAGCAGGACCTGCGCGGCGCCACTTGGGGCCCCGCCTTTGGTGGTGATGACATCGGGACCGCCGGCGGTATCAGGATCGCTGGGGACGACGCTGGGGGGGCGGGCCAGCCACAGCACAGCGACGAGGGTTGCCGCTCCCGCCAGACCCGGCAGCAGCACCCAGCGCGGCGCTCGGCGGGGAGCCTCCGACCGCTTGGCGGCGGCGACCCGGGCTGCGATCTGCTCGGCCTGTGGGCCGGCGGGATAGCGCGCCAGGATCTGTGCGTTGTCATCGCGCAGCGCCTGCAGCCGGGCCTCATCAGCGGGCGAAAGGGGTCCCGCAGGACTCGCTTCGCCGAGCGCGATCTTTTCTAACTGCAAGTCATTTGCACCGGTTGTGCGCTTGTCCATCACGCTCCCTCCCGGCTGGCTGCCCCGTCGGAAGAGCTCTCGCGGGCCTTGAGCTCGGCCAGCGCTTCTTGCAGGCGACGCAGGCGCTTTCGGACGCCCGACACCGACATCCCAACCTCGGCCGCAACCTGCTCCAAGGTCAGGCCGTCGTGCAGGTGCAGGACGGCGATGACCGCCGAAGACTCCGGCTCGCGCGAGAGCAGCCGATCGAGCAGTGAGCGGGCCTCGACGGCGCCCTCATCGCTGCTGCACTTGGCGATCTCGTACAGCACCTCGCCCTGCGGATCTTCGGGGCGGCGGCGGCGACTGCGCAGGCGGTTCAGGCAGACGTTGGTGGCGATGCGATAAAGCAGGCTGGAACAGCCCCGCTCATCGAGTCGGCTCTGATGAACGAGCACCCGTACAAAGACATCCTGCATAGCATCCACGGCTTCCTCCTCTTGCCTAAGGAGGGTGCGGCAGCGACGCAGCACCAGCGGACCGTAGCGGGTGTACAGGTCCTTGACATCGACAGCCAATGGCTCGCTCCTCCAAGGCACCTATTAAACACCGCAGGGTGGCAAAAAGTGCACCGCGGAATTCGCAGTCGTTCGTGATACATGGCCGCGGTGTCGTCCACTGCCCAGGATTTTTGTCGCGCCCTGCTGGGCTCGTGCGACTTGCCGAGCAAGCTCGTCCCGCCCCGGCGACCGCGGTCGAGTTCAGGGTTGGGCCCGGCGACCGGAACGGCCGAGCACCGAGAGCTCTTGCCGTTTGCCTCCGACGATCCTGGGCAGCCCGTACCCCCCGCGGCGGTGACTGATGTTGCGGCTCGGGCGGAGTCCCCGTCGGAGCCGGTGGGTGCGGCGGCGGGTTTGACGAACCGGGGCTTTGCGGCGCGACCGGGGCGGCTGCCGGGTCTGGGCGAGCTTCGCGATCCGGCGGCGCGTATCGCTTGCCTGGCGCGCTTTGCACACCATGAACTGCAGGCGATTGAGCTCTTCGCCTGGGCCATCCTGCGCTTTCGCGAGCTGCCGTTGGCCCTGCGCCGCGGCTTTCTTCTGGTCTTAGAAGAAGAGCAGGCGCACCTGCAGCTTTATCTCGATCGGCTGACTGCCCATGGAGTGTCGTTGTCGTCGGGGCTGCCCGGTCAGCCATCAGACTATCTGTGGCGGCACACGGCGGCGATTGCCGCTTCGCCGGATCCGGTGCTGGCTTTCTTGTCGGCGGTGGGACTGACCTTCGAGCAGGCCAACCTCGACTTTGCCGGCATGTATCGCGATGCCTTCCGGGCGGCGGGGGATGTCGCCTCGGCTGAGGTGCTGGCCCAGGTCCACCACGACGAGATCCGCCACGTTCGCCTGGCGGTGCGCTGGCTTGCGCGCCTCAAAAGACCCGACGAAAGCGAGCTTGCCGCTTATCTGCGCAGCGTGCCGTTTCCGCTGTCTCCGGCGCGTGCCAAGGGACGCCGCTTTGACATCCAGGCCCGTCGCCAGGCCGGGCTCTCAGATGAGCTCATCGCCCACGTCGCGGCGGCACAGCCTTATCGATCAGCGGGGGCATCGGTCCCTGAACAAGGGGCCGCGTCCCCGTCTGCGAGCCGCCCTCCATCGCGGGTCGGCGAAAAGACCCCCGAGCCGTGGTCGGGCGAAGGTTCGAGCAGTCGGCTGTGGCTGTTGCCCAACTTGGGCGGCGAAGAAGACGACCGACCGCTGCCCAAGTCGGCGCGCGGCTTTCTGCGCGGTCTGCATGGGGCCTGGGGATCGCTGTTTCCGTCGAGCCTGCTCCCTTGGCTGCTGCCGCCCGGCGATGCGGCGGCGCTGGCGGCTTGGCAGACCGCGCTACCGGGCGAGCCTGGGCGCGCGGCTTTTTCCGAGCTGGAAGATCTGCTGACGGCAGAGGCGACACGCGCGCAGCCCGACGATCCGCTCCTCGCCTGGATCAACACGCCGGGAGCCGAGCGGCAGGCCCATGAACTTCGTCGAGAACTGCGGGGGCCGGCGCCCGCCATCGTCACCGCGGTGCACCACAAGGGCTTTGCGCAAGTGCAGGCGGGGGCGCTGGGGCTGCTACCGGCCTGCTTGGC
>DAORCZ010000222.1:0-10044 GCA_035345735.1 Pseudomonadota bacterium
CACAGCAGCACGCCGAGCAGCGGCAGCAACGTGATGATAGGCAGGATCATGCTCATAGTCGCTGCTCCCTACTCCACCGTGACCGTAAGGGGCGTCTTGGCCCCCAGGAACCAGTCGGCTGAGCTCTTGCCGACGTGCCAGATCGGATCGTGCGCTTCCACGACGATGCGGTAGGTGCCCGCGCTCGGGTAGTCATGGAAGAAGCCTTTCTCCGCCTGACGGACGTTTTCATCTTCGAACTTACCGTCACCGTCCCAGTCGATGCGATAGACGAGGCGGTTGTTCGGGACCTTCCCTTCCCCCAGCACCAGCGTCACCTTGCGGCCCTGCTTGGTGATCTCGCCCTGCACTCCGCGATACGGCAGCCAGAACGTCGAGAGGAATAGGATCGAGCCAGCCCCCAGCACCACCATGATGAGGTAGCGCTGCACATCGCCATTCTGCAGCCGGCGGGTGCGCGCCCCGATCCAGCCGACGATCGCCGGACCCAACTTGGTCAGGCCCCCATCGACGATGACCGCGTCCGCAACGCGCCACAGGACGCGGGCCAACATCTTGGTCGGGCGGACGAAGATCAGGTCGTAGATCTCATCGACGAAGTACTTGTTCCACAGCAGCGTGTAGACCGGCTGCAGGCTGGACTTGATGCTGTTCGCCGTCTCGGAGATGCCCCCACGATACAGGCGAGCCGCCAAGGCGATGCCGAGGACCGAGATCGTCGTTGCACCTGCCATCAGGCCCCACTCAAGCCCATGCGAGGCCGGCTCAGGGCTGGCAGGCAGCATGGCCGGCACCAACCAGTGTTCAAACAGGCTCGTGATGTGCTCGACCGACTCGGGCAGGCCGTGCGTCATGACCGCCGGGATGCCAATCAGGCCCGACAGCACCGCTCCCGCCGCCAGGACCACGAGGGGTAGCGTCATTTCGGGTGGCGACTCGTGCAGGTGGTGTTCCTGATCTTTCGTACCGCGGAACTCGCCGGTGAACACGACAAAGTACAGACGCCACATGTAGAAAGCCGTGCAGAACGCGGCCAAGGTCAGCGTCGCCCACAGGAACTTCGGATAGAAGTTGATGAGCATCTGCTGCGTCGGGTTGGCGGTGTCCGCCATGACGAACTTGCTGGCGAACGCTCCGGCTAGGATGGCGTCTTTGCTAAAGAAGCCGGCAAACGGAAAGATGCCGGCGATGGCCAGGCAGTAGACAAAGAAGGTCCAGCGGGTAATCGGCATGTGCTTGCCGAGGCCGCCCATCTTGGTGATGTCTCCCTCGCCACCCATCGCATGCATCACCGAGCCAGCCCCAAGGAACAGGCCCGCCTTGAAGAAGGCGTGGGTCATGAGGTGCATGACACCAGCGACATATGCGCCCGAGCCAACGCCGACGAACATGAAGCCAAGCTGCGACACCGTCGAGTAGGCGAGGACCTTCTTGAAGTCGCGCTGCACGATGCCAATGGTTGCGGCCATGAGCGCGGTGATTGCGCCAACGCCAGATACCAGCATCTGTGCTGCCGACGGCGTAATGTCAAAGATGCCGTGCGTGCGAGCCACAACGTAGACACCCGCAGTGACCATCGTCGCGGCGTGAATCAGCGCTGAGACCGGCGTGGGACCTGCCATGGCGTCGGGCAACCAGACGTAAAGCGGGATCTGCGCGCTCTTGCCCATGCAGCCGATGAACAGAAAGACCGCGACCCAGTAGCCCGCCGGCCAGCCCATCCAGAACGGCTTGCGAAGCTCGTTCAGCAGGCTGCCAAACTCGGCGTACTTCACCGTGCCGAGCAGGGTGTAAAGCAAGCAGATGCCAAGCAGAAAGCCGAAGTCGCCGATGCGGTTGACGATGAAGGCCTTGCGCCCCGCCGTGGCGTTCTTGTCTTCCTGGTACCAGAAGCCGATGAGCAGATAACTGCACAGACCGACGCCCTCCCAGCCGACAAACGTGACCGGCAGCGAGTCGCCCAGCACCAGGATCAGCATCGAGCCGGTAAATAGGTTGAGGTAGCCGAAGAAGCGGGCGTAGTCCGGCTCGTGCTCCATGTAGCCGGTGGCGTAGATGTGAATCAGAAGCGCGATCCAGGTGACGATGAGCACCATGATCGACGACAGCCGGTCGAGCATCAGACCGGCTGCTAGGTGCAAGTCCCCGGCGGTGATCCAGTCCCCAGCAAAGAACTGGTCCACAAGCATGCCCTTGGTCGGCAGGTCGTGAGCGAGGAGCAGGACGCCCTTGGTGGCGACCAGCGCCGCGCCAGCCACGGAGCCGCAGGCGACGAGGCTCACCACCGAGTTGCCCCAGCGGCGGCCAAACAGCAGGTTAAGCGCCGCCCCCAGCAGGGGCAGGAGCGCAATCAGATAGAGCGGATAATTCTGTGTCATGAGCGACCTGGATGAATCCGCCGTTAGAAGCGCAGGAGGTTGAGTTCATCGAGGTCGGTGCTCTTCCGATTGCGGAAGAGGCCCACCACGATCGCCAAGCCGATGGCCGCCTCAGCAGCAGCCACAGCGATTACTAAGAAGGCCAACGCCTGCCCACGCATATCGTGCTGCGCGCGAGCGAACGCGAGGAGCGTCAGGTTGCCAGCGTTGAGCATGAGTTCGATCGACATCAGGGTGATCAGCGCGTTGCGGCGCAGGAACACACCCAAGATGCCAATGCCGAACATCACCAAGCCCAGTACCAGGAAGTGATTCAAGCCGATGGCAGTGATGGCGTTTGCGAAGTCCATGTTTAGTGGCCCCCTGCACCGTGGCCGGCAGCGTGCGCGTCATCCTCATCCGATTCAGCGGCTGGATCCTTCGGCTGCTGCTCCGGCGGCAGGTCATGCACCGAGGTCGGCTTAGCGACGGTCCGCGCCAGCACGACGGCGCCGATCACTGCGATGAGAAGCAGGATCGAGACCGCCTCGAACGGAAACAAGAACTTGGTGAAGAAGTAGTCCGCGATCGTGCTCACCGAGCCAAACTCGGCCGGCGGTGGCCCCGCCCGCTGTGGCAACGGAGGCTTCGAAAAGAACAGAAGCTCGCCGATGCGAACCAGCAAGTAGACAACCGCACCCGTCCCGAAGGCCTTAAGCACCGGGCTGCGCAGCGCCCACGGCTCTTCTTCCTCGCGATTGAGCACCATCACGACGAAGACGAAGAGCACCATGATGGCACCGGCGTAGACCAGAACCTGAATGGCGGCCAAGAAGTGCGCTGCCAGCAGGGCATATATGCTGGCCAGACCAAAGAAGGTCGCGACCAGGGCCATGACCGCGCCGATGAGGTTCTTGCGGGTGATGGTGATCAGCGCCCCCGTCACAGTCAGCGCGGAGAGGACCCAGAAGGCCCAAGCTGGGCACCAACCCACCGGGCCTGGCTCGCCTGCCATCCGCTGTACCTGCTGTGCCTGCGCGAGCAGGGTGGGAATCCCTGTCACGGCGGCGCTCGAAATCCAGCTTGCGATGCCCGTCATCAGTGTGCTCCTCCCCCGTGCGCATGCCCGAAGGCGGCAGGCGGAGGCACGCGACCCGCCTTGATGTTGGCTTCCCCTTCTCGCGCTCGCGCCTCGAAGTCGGGGCGGAACTTGGTCAAGAAGCCCATCATCGGCCAGGCCGCTGCTTCGCCCAGGGGACAGATGGTGTTGCCGGCGATGCCGTACGAAATCGAAGAGAGAAGCTCGAGATCTTCCATGCGCCCTGCGCCATTGGCGAGGCGCGTGCAGACTCGAGCGAGCCAGCCCGTGCCTTCGCGACAGGGCGTGCACTGCCCGCAGGACTCATGGGCGTAGAAGCGCATGATGCGCGCCGTGACCGCGACGATGTCGGTGCTGTCGTCCATAACGACGATGCCGCCCGATCCCGCCATCGTCCGCAGCGGACGTCCGGGAGCCAGTTCGAACACCTGGCCTGGTCGCACCATGACCGGCTTGATGCGCGGATCGGTCATCAGGGCGTCGAACTCGACCGGGACATCCAGCTCCTCGATGTCGAGGGGTGGCATCGACGACCCGCCGGGGATCACCGCTTTGACCTTGCGACCGTTGGGCACGCCGCCGCAGACTTCGTCGATCAGCTGGCGGAAGGTGATGCCGATGGGCATCTCGAACACGCCGGGCTTGTTGACGTGGCCGCTCATGCACACCATGCGCGTACCGCCCGAGCGTGCGACCCCAAGCTCAGCGAACTTGGCTCCGCCGTTCTCGAGGATCCACGGGATGTTCATCAGCGTCTCGACGTTGTTTACGATCGTCGGCTTACCGAACAAACCCTTGACCGCCGGGAAGGGCGGCTTCATCCGCGGCCAGCCGCGGCGGCCTTCCAGCGAGTTGAGAAGTGAGGTCTCTTCCCCGCAAATGTACGCCCCGGCGCCGCGGTGCACCGTGAGGTCGATCTTGAAGGTGCCGGCGGCGCTGCGCATCTCGTTGCCGAGAAATCCCTTCTGATAGGCCTCATCAACGGCAGCCTGCAGTACCGCGACCTCGCGCATCATCTCACCGCGGATGTAGATGTACGCGTGCTTGCAACCGAGCGCATACGACGCGAGGATCATGCCCTCGATAAGCAGGTGCGGATCCCAGAACAGGAGTTCGCGATCCTTGCACGTACCTGGCTCGGATTCGTCGGCGTTGCAGACCAGGTAGACGGTATCGGCCCCCTTAGGGATGAAGCTCCACTTGGTGCCGGTTGGGAAGCCGGCGCCGCCACGACCGCGGAGGTTGCTCTTCTTCACCTCATCGATGATGGCGGCCGGCGTCATGCCGAGGGCGGTGGACAGGCGGCTGTACGCCCCATGCTTCATCGCCACTTCAATATTCGACGAGCCGGCGATGCCAAACAGGCGCGTGACGACCTTGGTATTGCGATCGGCTGGCATGGCTTAGTGCTTCTTCTGGGCTGGGGCGCTGGTCGCGCCCGCGGCCCCCTGAGGAGCCCCATGGGGAGAATGACTGTGGGCAGGCAGCTTGCGGCACTCAGCGAGTGCTTCTTCCACCTTGTCCGGCGTCAGGTTCAGGAAATAGCGACGGCCACAGATCATCGCCGGCGCATCAGCGCAAGCCGCGAGGCATTCTTCCTCGATGAGCGTGAACTCACCGTCGGCGGTGGTGCCCCCCGCCTTGACTCCCAGCGTCTGTTCTAGCTTGTGCAACGTCTCGTAGCCGCCGCGCAGCATGCACGAGACATTGGTGCACATCATCAGCACCCGTTTTCCGACGGGCTGCCGATGATACATGGTGTAGAAGGTCGCGACGCCGAAAACGTGTGACTTGGGCAGCGACAGGCGCGTTGCGACCAGATCGAGCACGTCGTCAGACAGGAAGCCGAATTCGTCCTGCGCCAGGTGCAAAACCGGCAGGCACGCGGCCTGCGTGTTTGGATACCGTCGACAGATGTCTTGGATCTTCTGCTCCGCCTGAGGGGAGAATGCAGTCGCCATGTAGTGAGGCCCTTTATCCTGGCAAGCGCGGGAAAGGTACTGCACTCGGCTTCCTGGTGTCAATCACCGACTGTAGAGGTGGCTGTTTGCTCAGCCACCTCTAGGCCCTCTGCCCGGCTGCAGCCGGGCCCGTGTCCCATATTATGATCTGCGGATGCGAGCACAGCCTGTCTCCGCGTTCTTAGCCTTGGCCTTCGCCCTATTTGGGGCGCTACCTTGCCGCGCTGACACCAAAGCTCCGGTATTTGCTGTCTCCGGGCCTTGCTACACAGTGCTAGCGACAGGCTCCCTCGGTCCGGAGCAGCCCCAAAGCGGCAGCACCGCCGAGAGCGCGGCCCGCTTCCGCGGGGACCTCGATGGAGATGGGACGCCGGATCGCGCGGTCTATTTGTTCCCCGACCTGCCGGGCCAAGACGTCGCCGGGGAATACCACTTTTTCGTTATGCGAGGAGCCTGCGGCTACTGGGTGGGCGGCTTCGTGTCAATGGAGCCGGAGGAGCTAGCCGTCGGAGACAAGCCGATCCGCGGGCTCCGTCCACTGATCGCCACCCACCGCACAACAGGGGGCAGCGAGTCCGCACAGCTTCAGTTCACCGGCCAGGTGTATCGCCCAATGCTGAGCAGGCTCTGCGGGCGTGACGGAGACTGCTCATGGCACCCCGCAGGCAGTCGTGAACCATTGGTACGGCGTCCCAACCTCCCGCACTCACAGGCCGCCCCGGTCGGAACCGATGCCATAACCTTGCTGTTCGCCACCCTGAAGCCGCGCGGCTTTGTCGATCGCTCCCCGGACTCGCTCAGTCGCGGTCCCTTGGTGGTGGCCCGGCGGGGATCCAGCCTCGATTTCGCCGAAGTGACCCTCCCTGCCCCCCTGACCCGCGAGTGTCCCAAGGGAGGCGACACGACGCGCATCGACTGCGGTCCACTCGGTCGACTGGCCGAGATCGCAGAAGCCATCGGTGGCTGCACCCCGCTGGTCTTTGTCGGAGAGATCGCATCGGTGCACTGCCGCGATGGGCTGCTGCTTCAGACCAGCCTTGCTGAGCGGCCGAGCCGGGTGGTGCTCCGCGGCGGAGCTGGCGAGCTCGGTGAGCCGACCTGCGACTTTTTTCCCCATGCCGGGACCGTCCCCATCACGCCCGGCAAGTCCTACTGCATCTTCCTCGACCGCGTAACCAGCCAGACTCGCGAGAGACTCGCGCTGGCTGAAAACTGCCCCAAACGCGACGAGGGCGGTCTCCGCATCCGCCAGTGCTCTGGGGTTCGCTTCGTCTTCAGCCAGCCCCAGAACACGCTGCTGCGCCTGGAGTTTTCGCCGCCAGCCACCCCGCCCGCGAACCCGTAGGCAGCCCGGATAGCTGGCTTCCGGGTAGCCGCTGCAAATTCCCGCGCGCTCGTTTGGTGCTGTGGTAGGTTCCGCCGGTCATGGAATTGCGAACCTTTTCCTACATCGACATCTTGCAGCCGCAGCTGACGGGCTTTCTGCAGACGGTGGCCCAGGGGTTCCTGCCGCTTGAGCAGCAGGCCGCTCTGTTCATCGAAATTGCCCCCGGCATCGCCATCAATCAGCTCACCGACGTGGCGTTGAAGAAGACACGGGTGATCCCGGGGATGCAGATTGTCGAACGTGCCTATGGGCTGCTCGAACTGCACTCGTTCGATCAGGGGGAAGTGCGCCAGGCTGGCGAGGCGATTCTCGAAGCCATGGGGGTCGATCAGTCGGCGCGCATGAAGCCGAAGATTCTGTCTGAAGAGACCATCACCGGCCTAGAGGGCTATCACTCGCAGCTCATCAACCGATTCCGGCATGGCGACATGATCGGCCAGGGGCAGACGCTGTATCTCATCGAGATCGCGCCGGCCGGCTACGCCGCGCTCTGCGCCAATGAGGCGGAAAAAGCGGCTCCGGTGCACCTGATGGAGGTCATCACCTTCGGTGCGGTCGGGCGCCTGTGGCTTGGTGGCAACGAGGCGGAGATTGCCGAAGCTCGCCGCGCAATCCTAAACACGCTGGCCGATATCAGCGGTCGCATCGCTGCCTAACCAGCCTGCCGTCAAGCGGACACCGCCTTCGCCCTGCCACAGCACGCGGCAGAGAAAAAACGCAGGGGGCCTAAAAAAACGCTTGACCCTACGCCAGCTTGCGATAGATTTCTGGGCGTCTCGCGGGAGTAACTCAGTGGTAGAGTGCCACCTTGCCAAGGTGGACGTCGAGGGTTCAAGTCCCTTCTCCCGCTCCAAGAAAAAGCAAAAAAGGCCAGTCACTGACTGGCCTTTTTTATTTTGGGCTCGTCGGGGGCGAGAGCTACTTTTTCTTCGCCTTGCTGGCCACCACGGCTTTCGCGGCGGCCTTGGACTTCTTGGCGTGGGCGGCGGAGCTGCTGGGCTTACTGGTTGGCCGTTGAGCTTTGCCGGGGCCGACCGGAGCCTTCTTTGCCGGCGACGCCGGGACCTTGGAGGGAGGCGTAGCTTTGGGCGGTGTGGGGGGAGCCTTGGCGACGGCCGCGCCAGCCTTCGGAGCGGCAGCCAAGGGGGGGGCCGTCGGCCGAGCCACCTTGGCTGGACGTTCGATGGGGGCCCGGCGGGCCGTCGGCGTCCCAGATGCCGCTCCCCGCTTCTGCTCAGCTTCGCGCTTCTTCTCGGCTTCTTGGCGCTGCTCCAGCTCGCGGAGCCGCTCGGCTTCGCGCCGAGCACGCAGGCTATCGAGGTGAGCCTGCCTGTCGCTCAGACGACCGGATAGGTCGGCAATCTCTGCCTGCAAGCGGCTCTCGATCGTCTCCTCCGACGGCAGCTCACCAGCCCCGGACCGGAAGAATAGCTGGGGAAACTCCGGCCCCAGCGCGGCTTTTTCGGACGCGATCTTGGTCAGCAGACGGTGAGCCTCCCGCCGCTTGGCGTTGCAGGTATCCCAGAACGCGCGCCGAGCCCCAGCGCGGAAGTCACCGGCCCGCAGCTTGGCATCGGCCAGAGCATTGCGGGCATTTTCCGCTGAGGTGAGCAGGGCGCGCAGGTCGCGGGCCAGATCAAGCATCGGCTTCTGCCCTGCCTCTTCCAGCAGATCCGGCCAGCCACGCAGCGCATCTAGCTCGCCGGCCAGCACCTGTCCCTTGAGCTGCGCCGTGGTCCGGCCGGCCAACAAGCGGGCTGGCAGCGTCGACTCCTTGCCGGCCAGTGCGTCCCTCAGCGTCGACTCAGCACGGTCCAGATAGCGTGCAAGATTTCGCCCCAGCTGGCCGATTCGGCTCTCGGCAAACATCAGGGCCTCGGCGAACGCTCGATCTCGCGACTGCATGCCCAGACAGGCTTTACACAGTGCCTCAGCGTCGGGAACTAGTGCGCTGGCCTCCGGGTTTAGGCGAGCCATAGTCAGCGTGTAATACAGCTCCTCGTAGACCTCGGCCAAGTTCGCGTCTTCGGACAAAAGAATCGGCATGCAAACCCCCGCTACTCGATACGGAGAGAATCGTACCATGTCGCAAATTTCATATGTAATGAAAGTTACAATTAAAATCAGTCTCTCAGGGTCTATGCCCGGCGATCGGGTCTCCGTCGCTGCTCGACGGAGGGCATAGAGGCTCCTCGCGTCGGATGCTTGTATTCGCCACAGGCTTGCCGCAGCGTGGAAGGACCATGTCCGCGCTCTCTCACCCAGTCCGTGCCATCGTCACCATCCCCCCCTACGCGCCGTTTCTGCCCGAGGTGGCGGCCCATCCCCTAGTGGCTGGACTGCGCCTCAACACGGTGATGCCAACCAAGGGCGAGGAATCGCTGGCCAGCCTGCTTTCCCGGCTGGCCCGGCTGGGGCCGCCGCTGTGGGTGGATCTGAAGGGGCGACAGCTCCGCGTGACCCAGGCCGCGATGCCACCGTTTACCGAGGTCCGGCTGAGCCACCGCATCCGCCTCAACACCCCCGCTGACGCCTTCTTCTGCGACGGCAAGGAGCACGCACGGGTGGTCGCTGTCGAGGGTGAGCGCCTGATCCTCCTTGACGGCCCGCGACGCTTCATCGGTCCGGGGGAGTCAGTCAATATCGTGGACCCCTCGCTGCAAATCGAGGGCTCGCTGACCGCCAC
This sequence comes from Pseudomonadota bacterium, assembly GCA_035345735.1. Taxonomy (GTDB): domain Bacteria; phylum Myxococcota_A; class Polyangia; order Palsa-1104; family JAEUJZ01; genus JAEUJZ01. The sequence continues at coordinate 9,491 of DAORCZ010000222.1, forward strand.
TGACCGCGCCTACCTGCAGGCCATGCGCGAGCTTGGGCTGCGGAACGTGATGCTGTCGTTTGTCGAACAGCACAGCGACCTGACCGAGGTCCGCGAGCTGCTGCCGGGTGCCAACCTGGTGCTGAAGATCGAGTCGAAACGGGGTCTCGACTGGGTGCGCGATGGCTATCCAGCCCAGCGGGCCGATGGCAGCGAGGCAACCCCTCCCCGGCTCATGGCGGCGCGCGGCGACCTGTATGTCGAGGTCTACCACCCACACGCCATCTTGGGCGCCCTGCGCCGGATCATCGCCGCGGACCGCCAGGCCATCGCCGCCAGCCGAATTTTCTCATCGCTGGCGCGGGGGCCTAACGCCGTGCCCGACTGCGCCGACATCTCGGATGCGGCGTTTCTGATCACGCAGGGCTATCGCACCCTGATGCTCGGCGACGAGGTCTGTCTGCGTCGCGACAGCGTGCTCGCGGCCTTGAACCTGCTCGATGCTGTGGCCTCTGAGCTACGGCCCTACGCCAGCTAGGGAAGGTGGCTGCGATGTCCAAGTCCCCTACCCTCGC
>DAORCZ010000223.1:0-9992 GCA_035345735.1 Pseudomonadota bacterium
GATGCCGCCACAGCTGAGCCTCGCGCGCCAGGTACTGCGCCAGCGGCAGCGTGCCTCCCCAGGACGCATAGTTCAGCGTGTCGCGGGCGATCGCCTCGGGGACGGTCTGTGCATGATCTTTGGCCTGAATGCACTCAACGGGCATAGTTAGTTAATTGCCTATTTGGGAAGAATTTTTTCTTGGGTAAGTGGGTCAACGAACTCATAGTCTGGATTGTAATCGTAATATCGTTGAAAGAGCTCTTCATTCTCGGCAATGTCGCGCAGTGCCCGCACCGGTCCGGTGGTTGATAAGTTCGGGATGTCCGAGTGATTGCAGAACCGCATATTGTCGACCTCTAGCGCCCAGCCTCCCAGAAGCTCGGACGGGGGGCGTCCCAGCTGCTCCGCTAGCTCGGACAGGGGGAAGCCGTAGCAGCGCAGGAAAGCCTGCGCGGTCGGCGGGAGCGTGGCAAACAGCGGGGCCTCGCAGATGCTATCGAAGCCGGGCACGAAACGGCAGACCACCTGGCCTTTTGCGATGGGCTCGGCGGCGAACAGGCCCAGGCCGTGGATTGGACTCTTCCCAACGTAGGTTTTGACCATCAACATGGATTTATGTGGTTTTGTGCCCGGTACAAGAAGCGCATTAGACATCGCCCACAGTCCTGCAAAAAATCGGCAGACAGTCCTATGGTGCTATAAGGGTTTGAGCTGGAGGATTCTGGGCTAATTACCGGTTTGATGATTTGATCCAGCAGGAAAGTGGCACGGTAGCTGAACTGCGGTGAGGTGTCATGGGCAATTACCCACTCAATCACCGCCTCGACCTCAGGTAGGCGCCGGGCCTGCGTGCGGACCAAAAGGTCGATGGCGTTGTGGCAATGCAGCAGTTCGTCGCGGGCCAAGCGCCGCACCAGGATGCGAGCGGCCACTCCCAGGGCGGCATAGCTCACGGCGTCGTGGGCGTAGGCTCGCGTGCTGGCTAGCTCGTCGAAGGCCAGGACCACGCAGAGTCGGAATTCGTCGCTCAGCAGCGGTGCCAAGCGCGAGAAGTCGGGGGTCCGCTCGCTGAGCCGGGCTGCGATCTCCGCCTCGGAGACGTCGTACAGCCGGGTGTACAGCCAGGACAGTCCGCGGAAGTGGTTGTCTTCGTCCTCGGCCCAGGCTCGCTCCATCGCCCAGAACGCGGGGCTGAGCGGCATCGGCTGCTGGCGCAGAAAGGCCGACAGGTGTCTGGCGTCGTACTCCGTCGCTAGGCTGTGCCAAAGCGAGTCCTGCAGGGCGGCTTTGGCCCGCGGGCAGGGGGGGGCGGCTTTGGCCTCCCAGGCTGTCTGCAGATCGGCCGTGCTCCAGCGGATCTGGCGCACGCGTGGGGGCGGCAGGCCGACCGGCGGAAGATTCGCCGGGGCACAGGCCGCGGGGGAGGGCGATCCGGGACGCGACATGTAGGCCGACTCCAGAAAGAGGCGCCTGGAATTATACTGGACCCGCTTTGTCACCTGCATTCCTTGCCGACATCACGAAATGGCCTGAGCTACCGACGGGGCAGCCCCCCGTCGAGGGGAGGCCTGGGCGCGTCGATCTGTGGTGCTTTGACTACGAGACAGCGCTCGCTGGCGCGGTGGTCGGCGATGAAGAGCCGCCTCATGCCCTGCGGCAGGCCTATCTTGCGCTGCTGCTCCCCGACGAGAGGGCTCGTCATGATCGCTATATTTTTGCGCGTGACCGCCTGCAGTATCTGGCGACGCGGGCCCTGGTGCGGACCGTGCTGTCGCAATACGCCGATGTGGCGCCGACGGCCTGGCGATTTGCGACGGGCGAACGCGGCAAACCCTATATCGTCGGCCCCGACCCCGGTCTGCCCCTGCACTTCAACCTGTCGAACACCCGCGGCCTCATCGTCTGCGCCGTCAGTCGGGCGCATCGCTTGCTTGGCTGCGATACCGAAGACATCACGCGCCGCACCGAGACCGTGGCCATCGCCGAGCACTACTTTTCTCCCCTTGAGGTCGCAGCGCTGACGGCGCTGCCCGAGAGCCGCCACCGTGAGCGCTTCTTTTCGTACTGGACGCTCAAGGAGAGCTACATCAAAGCGCGCGGCCTGGGCTTGGCGCTACCCCTCGACCAGTTCTCGTTTCTGCTCGACGGGCGGCCCGAGATTGGCATCGCTTTCGATCCTCGGCTGGCTGACGATCCCCGTCGCTGGCGCTTCGACCTACGCCGTTTTGGCGAGCGTCACTACGTCGCGTTGGGTGTCGATACCGACGGCGCCAGCCTGGATGTCCGGGTGACCGGGTTTGTGCCGCTTGTGGGACGCGTGCCGCTTGGGCCCGGGCTGGCTGCTGGCGTGGACACCGACCGATGAAGCTCTGGGCGATTAGCGATCTGCACGCCGGCCACGCCGACAACCGCCGGGTCATCGAGGAGATTCCCGCGCAGCCCGGCGACTGGCTGGCGCTGGTCGGCGACGTCGGAGAGACCGCCGAGGAACTGGCCTTTGTCCTCGACACCCTGCGCCCGCGCTTTGGCCGCTTGCTGTGGGTGCCCGGCAACCACGAGCTGTGGACCTATCCCAAAGACAGCCCGCTGCGCGGCGAAGCCAAGTATCAGCAGCTGATCGAGGTCTGTCGGGCCCGCGACACGCTGACGCCGGAAGATCCCTATCCCGTCCTCGATACTGGCAGCGGTCGCTATCTCGTCGCGCCACTCTTTCTGCTCTACGACTATTCGTTTGCCCCCGACGGCATGGGGGTCGAGGCCGCGCTCGACTGGGCGTACGAAGAGGGGCTTTACTGCGCCGACGAATTCATGCTCAACCCCGATCCCTACCCGTCGCGTGAGGCCTGGTGCGAGGCGCGCTGCCAGCTGACCGCGGCCCGGCTGTGGGAGGCCCAGCGCGAGCACGACTTGCCGATGGTGCTGCTCAATCACTTCCCGCTCGTGCAAGAGCACGCCGTGCTCCCGCTGATTCCGCGCTTCACGATCTGGTGCGGCACTCGGCGTACGGCTGACTGGCATCGCCGTTTCCGCGCCGCCGCTGTCGTGTATGGGCACCTGCACATCCCGAAGCTGCGGCTGCTCGACGGCGTGCGCTTCCACGAGGTGTCGCTGGGCTATCCGCGCCAGTGGCGCTTCCGCCCTGAGATCTGCACTCGTCTGCGCCAGATCCTGCCCGTCCCCGTCGAGCCAACCGACGCACGCTGAGCCGCGGGATTTCAGCGCACAACCCGCCCTGGCCGACCGCACGGAACCGGCGTCCGCTGCCAGGACTACGGATGCGGAGTTCTTCGGTGGGCGTCGCCAAACCTCGCCGAAGAACAGCGCAATCATCGGCACGCCGAGGCCATTGATTCATGAAATATGGTGTTAGAAACTACAAATATTATGGAACCTGCGAAAACTTCCCAGCGTGACGTCCAGGCCTTGGCGGGGCTCAGTAGCGCGGCGCTGCCCGTTGTGATGGCGCGCCCGCAGATCATGCGAGCGCTTGAGCTGCGGGCCTACGACGGGGTCTCGCTTGTCTATGTCAACAACCGCCCAGTGCCGCAGCCCGGTCCGGGTGAGGTGCTGGTGCGCGTGCAGTGCGCGGCGGTGACCGAGGCGGACCTGCTGTTGCTCAACGGCCGCTATGGCGTGCAGCGCAACCTGCCCATCGTGCCGGGCATCGAGTGCAGCGGTCTGGTGGTGCAGAGTGGCGGGGGCTTGCTGGCGCGGGCGCTGGTCGGTCGGCGCGTGGCCTGCATCGCCAGCTCGCTTTCCGATGGCACCTGGGCGGAATACGTCTGCGTGCCGGCCTGGCAGTGCGTGCCGCTGCGCAGCTTCGTCAGCTACGAGGGGGGGGCGAACCTGCTCAGCACCGGCATCATGGCCTGGGCGCTGCTCGACACGGCGCGCAGCCGCGGCTCACGCGGGGTGGCGCATACCGCAGGCGACTCGCCGCTGGGGCGTATGCTGGCCCAGCTGTCGCTGCGTCGTCGCGTACCGATGCTGCACGTCATCGAGCGCGGCGAGCAAGGCGAGGCCCTCTCTGGGCTGGGCGCGACGCACATCCTCAACAGCGGATCGACTATGTTTCCGCAGCAGCTGGCGAACGCGTTCGACCAGCACGGCATCAGCGTGGTCCTGGAAGCCAACGCTGGCTTGAACAGTGACCTGTTGCTGCGCGCGCTGCCGACGGGCGGTAGCCTGATCATGTGCGGCAGTCAGCCCGACGTCGATTGCACCTTCGACCCCAGCGAACTGGTCTACCGCCACAAGCGCTTGGAAGGCTTCTTGCTGTCCGACTGGCTGAGTCACGCCGGCTATGCCCGCGTCGTGCAGGCCGCGCTGGTCGTGCAACGCCTGCTCAGCAACGACTCGCGCGGGGAAGCCCCATCGCTGATGTCGCTGGACAACTATCACACCGCGCTGGAGCTGGTCTTCCGTCGCCGCATGAGCCCCGGTCGCATCCTCTTCGTCCTTCACCGCGACAACTAGCCCGCCCCGTCGTCGCCCCGTCCGCGTCGCTGGATCTGACTTAGCTGGCCTTCGGCCGGCTGGATGAAAGCCGGCTTCGCTGACTGCTGATCCAGGCGCGGGCTTCTTCTTCCGTGCGGGTAAACACCGTCGGCATGGTGTCGGGCTGGAGCAGGCGAATGGCTGATAAGGCCAGCGTCGCGGCGGCTCTGCCGACGGTGCTGCCGCCAAACATCACCGCCCCCGAGGCCCGATGGCGCTTGTTCCAGTCGGCAATGAAGCGCCGCACCTCGGCCGAGGTTGAGCCGCTCTTGCTCTGGTCGACCATGATGAAGGCGCGCCCCAGGCGGCCGAGCACGCCTTCGATCTCGGCGTGCGTCTTAATCGCATCGTCGAGCGTGTAGTCGCCGTCCTGGATCAGGAAAACGATATCGTCTTCGACCTTCAGAAAGTGCGTCCCCAGAGGTCTTGCCCCCGCTGGGATCGACGTTGAGTCGGACATCGCGCTGCCCCCACAGCCTGACGCTGCAAACCTCATCAGGATCTCACGAGCCATGTACGGGTGAAAGCCCGTAGGCAGGGCTATTTTGTGAGTACGCAATTTTGGCTATGTAGATCTTTTTCAAAAAAATTTTCAGCGACGGAAAATAGGTAATATTTCGCGAGTCAATTTCCGCGTATTCATTGACTCAATGGCCGGACGTGTGGAAAAACGGACACGTCTTTTGCGACTCCTTGGGGACCTCGGTTCGTCGCCCCATTTCCATCCCGGAGTCGCCCGCAGCCCCCCGCAAACCTGGTTGGCCCGGCCCGTGACAGAGGCTCTGTCGCGCGATCGCTCCAGCCTGAGCGCTATCCGACGACGGCATCGCCTGGGCGATGTCCGTCAGGCCCACGTCTGTCCCGTGTCCATTCATTCGGAGGTAGCCATCATGTCGTTTCGATCGCCGCAGAACCGTCGCAAGGTCCTCTGTCTGTTCCCGCGTCATACCCAGGGGTTTGCGTCGTTTTCGTATGCCTTCCGCTTCTTTCCTGACACCCGCGCCCTGATGCCGCCGCAGGGCATCCTGACCATCGCTGCCTACCTTCCCGCAAGCTGGGAGGTCCGCTTTATCGACGAGAACATCAGCCCGGCGACCGACGCTGACTTCGAGTGGGCGGACGCGGTGCTGGCCACCGGCATGCATCCGCAGCGCAAGCGCTTGCAGCGCATCGCCGAACAGGCGCATCGCTTTGGCAAGCTGGCCGTGCTGGGTGGGCCGTCGGTGAGCGCCTGTCCCGAGTACTACCCAGAGTTTGACATCCTGCACCTTGGCGAGCTTGGCGACGGCACCGATCGCCTGATCGAAGCTCTGGACGAAAGCATCCTCCGCCCCGAGACGCAGCTTCGCTTTGAGACGCGGGAGCGACTGGGCATCGAGCAGTTTCCCATCCCTGCCTATCACCTGATCAAGGCATCGCACTACTTGATGATGTCGGTGCAGTGGTCCTCGGGCTGTCCCTATTCTTGCGAGTTCTGCGACATCCCGGCGCTTTACGGCAAGAACCCGCGCTACAAGAGCCCCGAGCGCCTGATCGCCGAGCTGGAAGTGATCCGCAAGCAAGACCCCCTGGGCGCGGTGTTCTTCGTCGATGACAACCTGATTGGCAACAAGAAGGCGGCGAAGCTGCTCATGCCCAAGCTCGTCGAGTGGCAGCGACGCACCGGCTACCGCCTGCGCTTGATCGGCGAGTGCACGCTGAACCTGGCCCAGGATCGCGAGCTTCTGGGCCTGATGCGCGAGGCCTACTTCACCGACATCTTCTTCGGCGTCGAGAGCCCCGACCCCGATGCCCTGGTGGCGATGGACAAGCACCAGAACGTGCGGATGCCGGTGGGCGAGGCCGTCAAGATCATCAACTCGTACGGCATTGGTCTGCATGCCGGCCTGATCCTGGGGCTCGATACCGACGACGAGACGACGGTCGCCAAGATCAACCGCTTCATCGACGAGTCGAACATCCCGGGCCTGGGCATCAACGTGCTCTACGCCCCGCCTAAGACCCCGCTGTGGCGTCGGCTAGAGGCCGAAGGGCGCCTCATCCCCATCGACCAAGTCGTCGAGTCCAACGTGGTCTTCAAAGATCCCGAGCCCGTCGTCATGGCGCGCTGGTCGCAAGTCATCGCCCACGCCTTCGAGCCGGCTGCGCTGTTCGCGCGCTTCCGCCACAACATCACCAACACCTACGCCAACCGCTTGCCGCTGCCGCTGTCGCGCTTTGGCTTCTCGTGGAACCTGATCCGCAACGGCGTGTTTGCGATGCTGTCGGTGATCTTCTACCTCGGCATCCTGGCGCGCTATCGCGGGCACTTCTGGCGGATGCTGCTGGCCGCGCTGCGCAGCGGTCAGCTGGACGCCATGATCTACGTCGCCACCGGCGCCTATCACTTCATTCGCTTTCGCGATGACGTGCTGGCCGGACGCGCGCAGGTCTGCATCCACTCCGAGGCCGCCCGCGCCATCAGCCAAGAGCTGCGTCCGGTGCGACCCGGCAATCGCTACCGCCCAGCCCAGCTTCGGCTGGCGCAGTAGCGAGGAGAGATCTCGATGTTCTCCATCAGCGAGGAGCGAGGCATGTCCACATCCATCCCCATCGCCGGCTCGGCCGACCTGCCAGGTCGTGCGACGGTTCGCGAGCGCGTCCGGGCCGCGCCAGGGCCCGCCGGTCTGCCGCTTGTTGGCTCGGCCTTGGCCATCGGCCAGCAGGGCATCCTGCCGTTTTTGGTCGCTGCTCACCGCCGCTATGGCGATTTGGTGGGCTTTCGCATTGGGCCGCAAAGTGCCCATCTGGTCGTCGGGCCAGCCCTGATCGAGCAGGTCCTGGGGGCGCGGCGCGAGTCCTATGTCAAAGGCCGTGACTGGGACACCATGCGCCTGCTCACCGGCAACGGGCTGCTGACCAGTGATGGCTCGCACTGGCAACGTCAGCGACGCTTGCTGCAGCCCTTCTTTACCGCCAAGGCCGTGGCCACCCACGCCCACGAGATGACCTGCGTCGCTGCCGAGACGGCCGAGCGCTGGACAGCAGCGGCGGTCGCTGGGCGGTCGCTGGAACTGCATGAAGAAATGCTGGGCCTGGCCCTCGATGTCCTTGGGCGCACGCTGTTCGGCGTGCGGTTTTCGGATCAGGCGCAGTCGGTGGGGCACGCGGTGTCTGAGGCGATTCGCTTTGTCGCGCAGCGCAGTCGACAGCTGCTGCCGCCGCCGCTGTGGCTGCCGACGCCGGGGAACCGACGCTTTCTTGCGGCCAAGGCTGCCCTGGTGCGCTTCATCCGCGAGCGCATCTTCTGCCTAGCCGACGGAGCACACGACACCCCGGCGATGCTGGCAGTGCTGCAGCAGGCCCACGACCCGGTGACCGGCCAGCGCATGTCCGACGCTGAGCTCATCGACGAGCTCATCACCTTGGTCATCGCCGGACACGAGACCAGCGCCGTGGCCCTGACCTGGACGCTGTGCCTGCTCGGCAGGAATCCCGAGGCTGAGGCGCAGCTTCACCGCGAGCTCGATGCGGTGCTGGCCGGCCGCCTGCCGACGCTCGCCGACGTCCCGGCGCTGACCTACACCCGCCGCGTTCTCGACGAAGCGCTGCGGCTGTATCCGACGGCCTGGGTCTTCCCTCGCACCTGCCTGCGGGACGAGCGGCTGGGCGACTGCGACATTCCCCAGGGCTCGATGATCCTCGTCTGCCCCTATCTGACCCACCGCCTGCCCGAGTATTTCCCGCAGCCTGAGCGCTTCCTTCCCGAGCGCTTCGACTCTGAGGATGCGCCAGCCCGTCCCCGACATGCCTATCTGCCGTTTGGGGCCGGCCCGCACACCTGCATCGGCCAGCACTTCGCGATGCAGGAGCTTGTTCTGTCGCTCGCCACGCTGACGCAGCGCATCCAGCTTCGTCTGCACGACTCGCGCCTGCCTCCCATGGATGCCGAGAGCACGCTGCGCCCCGGCGCCCCGGTCTACGCCACGCCGCTTTTGCGCCGCTAGCTTTCGACACGGGGCCGCCGACCCGCAATCCATCCGCGACGGGCGCGCAGGTTGTCCTGCCGGCCGGGCTTTGCGTTATGGTGCCGACGTCCTTTTTCCAAGGAGGTGCACATGCAGCCGTCCGCACTGAACGTGAAACCCTGTTCGCAGTCGCAATCGACCCCGTCCACCCGTCGGAGCTGGGGGGGCGCCTTGGGCTTTGGCCTGGGCCTGTCGCTGCTCTTTGTCGGCAGCTGTGGCCTGCAGCCGGCGAGCGCGCCGGGGGCCGAGACCGAGGCCGCTGATACGGCGGCGCTCCACTCGACCGAGCCGGCCGCTGCGAGCGCCTTGCCCGCTGCTGGTGAGACGTCGAGCGACCCCGCGGCAAGTCCGACGCTGTTCTCATCGCCGATCTACTGCAACGAGGCCCCCCCAGCTGGGGCCAAGGTCGCGCCGGCGCCGCCCAAGTACACCGGCGGCACCTGTCCGAAGTTGGTCTCGGGCAAGAACGCGATCAAGAGCACCGGCCACGATCGCACCTTCCTGCTCGTCATCCCCAAGGATCTCAAGAGCGATGAGCTTCTGCCGGTGGTCTTCCTGTGGCACTGGCTGGGCGGCAGCGCCGATTCGTTCCTGCGCAAGGGCGAGGTGCAGGCCGCAGCCGACAGTCAGCGCTTCATCGCTGTTCTTCCCGAGTCGAAGTCGGACATGATCTTCCGCTGGCCGTTTAACGTCGGTGACAGCGCCGCCCGCCAGGAAGAAGAGTTCAAGTTCTTCGACGACATGCTGTCCTGCGTCTCCGAGCAGTTCAAAGCCAACAGCAACTGCGTATCGTCCGTCGGCGTCAGCGCAGGAGCGCTGTTTACGTCGCAGCTAGCCCAGGGGCGGGCGCAGTACCTGGCCTCGGCCATCTCGCTGTCGGGCGGCGTCGGTGAAGAAGGCAGTGGTGTCGTCAAGCCGTGGAAGACGCCGGCCCGCAAGGTGCCGATGATGGTGCTGTGGGGCGGCCCCTTCGACTGGTGCGTCGTTATCAACTTCAACACCGCCTCGCTGACCTTGGAGACGGCGCTAGAGAAAGACGGCAACTTCTTCATCGAGTGCGTCCACAACTGCAAGCACGGCGAGCCGCCGATGGACACCCCGCCGCCTGGCTTGTCGAAGTACAGCAGCTTGTGGCGCTTCGTCTTCGACCACCCGTACTGGCTGGCGCCGGGCGCCTCGCCGTATAAGAGCAGCGGCATCCCCAGCGGCGCCGGCTTCCCGACGTGGTGCGGCATTGGCAAGGGCAGTGCCCGCATGCGCACCGGCATGTGCCCGGCAGCCGGCTGCTAGCCCCGCCAGCGCTCGATTGCTCCCGCCAGCTCTCGCCTAGTTCGGCCCGCTGCCCGTCTCGTCGGCATTCGCCGGCTCCCCTACCTCATTACGCATAGACCCTAGGCCCATCCGACGGCCTACGGGGTTCGCATAGGCTCGACGAGGATTCCGCCATCGCGCGGATCCGCGCTGCGATAGCGTAGGCGCAGCGGCTGCCGGGGGGCGGCTGGGTCG
>DAORCZ010000224.1:0-9976 GCA_035345735.1 Pseudomonadota bacterium
CTCCGCCGCCCCCCGTGGCGGTGACTCCGCCGGTGCCACCCCTGCCGGTGATTCCGCCACCGCCAGTCCCGCCGCCTCCGACTGCGGCCCCGCCACCGCCTCCTCTGCCCCCGCTTTCAGTGCCACAGCCTCCGGCGGCGTTGCCGATCCCGATTCCGACGCTGCCGGTGGTTCCTACGTCTGGACCGGCAGCGGGCTCTCCGCTCGGTCAGCTGGCGGCGCTGGCCAGCTCGCCGGCGGTGCAGTCAGTCTTGGAAGTGGGAGCTGAGGTCGGTGTCACGGCGCTGGTGGCCAGCAATCCCGAGCTGGCGCCGGTCTTCATCGCTTTGGGTGTCGCGGCGCAGGCCGGCTTGATTCCGCCACCTTCCGCCGGCCCGGCCATCGCGGCAGCTGGCACGCTGCTCTCGGCCCAGCCACAGCTTGCCGCCGGTCTGGCCGCACTCGGGATGGCGGCCAATGCCGGCATGCTACCGCCGGAGGTGACGCCCCTGGCTTCCGCTGCCGGACAGCTGGCGATGCAGTCGAGTCCTGAGCTGCAAGGCATGGCGCTCCTCGCTGGCCAGTCGGCGCAGCCGCCAACGGGAACCGCTCCGCCAGCGGGCACGGCGCCCGCGACACTGGGCAGCAATGCCCCGAGCGGCGCGGCTCCTCCGCCAGCCCTGGCGAGCTTTGCCCAGCTGGCCAGTGACAGCGGGCTTCTGCCCCCCGGGCTAGCGAATGCGATTGGTGCGTCCCCGGCCCAGGCTTTGGCCAGCGGTCCCTTTGCCGAGCTCCTACCGTTACTTCAGCAGGCCGCTCCGCTGGCCGCGCAGCTTGCTCCCGGTGGCTTACCCAGCAACGGGCTGCCCGCCGCTGCGCCGCCGCCTGCGCCACCACCGCCTGCCGCACCACCGCCTGCGCAAGCACTTGTTCCACCGGTTCCCGTGGTTCCTGGTACGCCGCCCCCGCCGCCGCCCCCGCCGGTGGTACCGCCGCCGCTTGCGCAGAGCAATGTTCAGCCCACGATTCCGGGCGCGTTACCGCCAAACCTGCAGCCGCTTTATCAAGAGATTCCTGAGCTGGTCGGGACGCCGAAGCTGTACGAAGACGGCATCAGTCCACGCAGCCTGATGATTCCCATCGAGCTGACGATCACCGCGGTCATCACCGAACGCACCATCGTCGAGCACAGCAGCTACAACACCGACGAGCTCTTGGTCAGCATTCGCGAGTACTGCATCCAGTTCGCGGATCCGGCGCAAGCCCTGTGGCGACGTCACTTTCCAGTGGCGCTGTATACCGACACGACCTTGAAGAGTGTGATTCAGGAGCACTGCAATCCGCTCATCAACGTCAAGATCAGCGGACCCCAGCTATCGACCACCCAAGATCAGATCTTCATCGCATGCGATGCAGATCAGTCTGATCGCGAGCGAGCCAGCTACTACGACTGGCTGATGTGGCGGCTGTCCGAGCTACAGCACGAGTGGCAGTACGACTACAGCCAGAACCTGTACCAGATCGTTCCGCGGCCCAAGAAGGGCGAACCGCACACCATTTTCGCTGCCGACATTGCCGAGGTCGTCACGCACCACGTCGAGGGTCGCTTCTACTGCGAGACCTTGATGAACGACTACACGGCCAGCGTGTCGCGCGATCCCATCATCAACCTGCAGACGCTGCAGCCGCTGCGCCAGGACCGCCTGCACCACAGCCAGGTCCCGCTGCTTTATGAGCGGGAATTTCTGGATCGCATGGCGAGCTTTGAGCAGCCGCATCCTGACTTCATCCTGCACTTCAAGCGCTTTCCGTCGCGTCCGTTTCCACCAGGTGTGGGCGTCGATTTCAAGCTCGATCCCATCGACTTTCCCAGTCACCGCGTGATGATTCCCAAAGATGCGAAGAAGGCGAGCCGCGTCTATCGCCTGCGCATCGAGCTAGAGACCAAAGAGAGCGATGTCCTGCCGCGCTTCCAGGGGTACTCGGGCGGCATGTTCCGCTGTGCGGTGGCGGCCCAGCTGCAGTCGGGAAAGGACAAGGCCGCGCGCTTGCCGCGCTTCCGTGCGCCGCGCTACCCGATGGACATCGAAGGGCTGGTGCATACCGACACTGGGTTGCCGGGCGAGCAGCCTTACCAGACGTTCGTCGATGTCATGGGGCTGGTCAGCCTGCGGGTGGCGATCCCGCTGTTTGCCAATCAGCTAGTGAAGGTGCCGTTTGAGCCCTACTACCAGAGCGGCCACTTTTTCTTTCCGCCCTATCGCGCCGAGCGCGTGCTGGTCAGCCTGTTTCCGGATCGCGCGGAGTTCAAGCGCTTCCTGAACTGGCGTCCCGGGGGCATCATGCCGACGCTGACGCAGGGCAATCAGATCCGCATGGGGCAGGACATGATGAACGGCGCGGTGATGCGCCTGATCTATGCGGCTGACATCCCCACCTATCTGGTCCAGCGGCAGCGCTACAGCAGCAACCAGACGATGACCATGTACCAGTCGGGCATCGATCTGCGCACGGTCGAGCTTCCGCCCAACATCGATGTCAAAGCGCAGCGCATCGTCCGCGCTGCAGGCGCTGCGGTGGAGTTGGCAAGTGGCGCCAAAGACATCGGCGCGATGGTGGGCAGCAAGGTCCCGGGCGGTGCCGGCAAGGCGGCAGCGAAAGCGCTGCAGAGCACGCAAGTCACGGCCCGCGGCGATCAGCGCGGAGAGCCGCAGGGGAGGCGCGGTGCCAAGGCGGGTCAGGGCACACAGCGGCAGGGGCTTGTGCGCGGGGCCATGACTCTTGATGCACGGCCCCAGAGCAAGCCAGAGACCCTGGCCGCCGCTGCGACGGCACAGCCCGGTGCGCGGATGCAGCGTCGCGAGGGGGGAAGTTCGGCGACGGTTGGCGGATCGGTCGCGGTCACAGCGCACCAAGCCAAGTCAGCCGAAGCCGGTGTGCACAGCACGGCGCGCAAGGTCGCCGCCCGCCCCGCCAGCAAGGCCGAGGCCCAGACCTTTCAGCAGGCCTTTCCGGCGCTGAGTCGTCTGGCGGGAGAGGCGCCAGCCCCGGCAGTGCCGCAGAGCAAGCCTCCAGCCACGCGCGCCACTGCCGCACCGGGCACCGCCGACACCTCGGGCTATGCCATGCCCGGCGGTGCGCTAACCGGGGCTGCGGGCGGGGCAGGGGAGTATGCGGCGGCGGTAGCCGGCTCGACGGCCGAGGGGGTGGCAAGCCTTCTTGCGGCGGCGGCGGGCTCTGCGATGTCGGCGGCGCTGAACCTCGATTCCAACCTGGGGGTGACGATGCAGTACACCCCGATGCCTCTCAAGGCGGTGCAGACCCTGCGCATGGACGACAAGAAGAACTCGCTGATGTCCTTTGTCGACACCAAGGCGAGCTTGATCGAACAGGCCGGCGACACCATCACCATCACCTGCAAAGACTTCGTCGTAAACGCTGCCAACATTCACCTGAACTCGGCGCTGTCGACAACTGTGCAGAGCCTGGGCACGGTGTCGATCATGAGCAAGCTGTCGATGCTGCTCAAGAGCATGGCGACGCTGGACATCAGCAGTGATCTCGCCGCCACGCTGCAGGCACTGTCGATCACGGTGGATGCGCTGGGCGCCCTGGCCATGCAGGGCATCGAAGGGGTCGGCATCTTTGGCAATGGCACTGGCGTGCAGCTCTTTGGCAGTCAGGTCTCGGCGACCGGTATGGCGGCGGCGATCGTCGGACAGACGACGCAGGTGCTGGGCGATGCGGTGAGCCTGTCGACGCCGACGCCAGTAAGTCCGCCCTCGACGATCGCGGGCCTGGTCGGCGGAGACCTCGCAGGTCTCGCGGCGCGCCTGGCGGCCCCGGCCGCGCTCGCGGTTCCGGCGGCCAAGATCGCTGAGCTGGCGTCTGAGATCTCGACGCTGGTGACGGCGCTGCCGATCAAAGGTCCGCCATGAGTGGGGAACGTCTGGACCAGAGCTTGCTCGCTGAGCTGCACGATCTCGACGAGCTGCGGGTTCGCTATCAGCTCAATCATCCCGCGGCCCAGCTTGGGCCAGAAGACCCCGATGTGCGGCGAATGATTGAAGCGATGGCCTATTCGTTGGTGCGCACGCGACTGATCACGCAGCGCAACCTGCAGGCGACCTGGCGGCGCTTGCTGTCGTCCTATTTCCAGTTTCTGCTGCAGCCGCTGCCGGCGATGGTGATGGCGCAGGCCAAGGTCAGCGCCGGGCTTAGCGAGACGACGGTGCTACCCCGCGGCAGCTACCTGAAGCTGCGGACGCTCGACGGCTTTGTGGGCAGTTTCGCAACCACCAGCGAGCTGCGGGTGGTGCCGGCCAACCTGACTGGCATTGAGATGCTGCTGCGTCGCGATGGCTATCGCCTCGTCCTTTACATGGAGTCGCAGTACAAGCGCAGCGATGACTTGGGAGTGCTGCGCTTTCACATCCACTATCTGAACAACTATCTGGCGGCGCTGCGTGTGCAGCGCAACTTGGAGCTGCATCTGCAGCGCGCCCAGGTCGTCTACGACAGCGCGGTGCGGCCCGAGACCGAGGGCGTGCCGTGTCAGGCCAGCTTCGGCGCCTATTACGACGAGCACTATGAAGGCGACGATCAGAACCCGCTCGAACGCGTGCGGAACTTCTTTCACTTTCCCGATGCGGATCTGTTTATCAACCTCCGCGTTCCGCCTGCGCAGCGCAGCTGGCTGCGCTTTGCGATCGTGCTGGATCTCAGCCCTGACTTCCCGCGCAGTCCGCCGCTTTATCGCGAAAACTTCGTGCCCTGGGCGGTGCCGCTGAGCAATACCGTGCGAACGCTGTCACGCCCCATCGAGGTCGACGGCACCAAAGACACCTATCCGATTCGCTATCCCTTCGATGACTACTCGTTTGTGCTGCATCGATCGTTTGGCGTATCGCGGCTCACCAGCGACGGGCTGGAACGGCTGCACGCGGCGACCCTAAACAGCATCAAGCCGGCCTACGAGATCGAAGAGCGCAGCGATCTGGGCGTGCCCGGTGCCTATGCCCTGCTGCTGCAGATGCCCGAGGCCTTTGCCCAGTCGCAGCAGCTGGTCGTCGACGCGAGCTGGTTCCAGCCCGAGTTTGCGAGCCATGCCATCGGCCCCATCGAGGCCCGCCTGTGGGATCGGGCGGTCCCCGGGCTGCTGTGGGACACCGTGGGGCAGGTGCGCGCCCCGCTAGAGTGCCCGCTGCGCCAGGATGCGGATCGCCTGCTGCATCTTTTGTCGCTCAAGATGAAGCCGATCTTGGAGCTCGATGAGATCGCAGCAGTCCTGGCGATGCTCGGCTCGATCAGCGCAGGGCCCTATCGCGATTTGCCCGCTCGCCTGATGGATCTGGCGGTGGAAGTGGTGCCGGACGGACAGCTGCAAGGGGCGGGGATTCGCCATCTCTATCACCTGCTCATGCGCGCACCAGTCGCGGAAGAAGAGGCCTTGCACGCGCGCTTTCTGCAGCAGCTTGGCACGCTGCTTGATGCGTGGGACTTCGAGGCCCGCGTCGAGCTGCGCAGCGAGCAAGGCAACGGAGCGCTGCGGGCCCTACCTGCCCATGCGGGCCGCGGGGGGCGAAGTCGATGAAGCTCGATCTGTGGAACGCGATCATCGCGCTGCGAACTGACATCGCGAGCTTGCTTGAACGCACGCTGTCATCGGCCAGTGCAACGCAGGTCAAAGATCGCGCGGCGGTGCCGACGATCGATGAAGAGGTGCTGGTCCGCTTGCGCAACGAGCTGCGCAATAAGCTCGATGGCTTGAAGGACAGCCTGGGGCGCGACCTGTCGGAAAACGAAGTCTATCTGGCGATGTTTCCGCTAGTCCTGCTGTGCGACGAAATGGTGATGAGCAGCCTGCCCAAGCAGCAGCAGACGCTGTGGTTCCTGCTGCAGTCCGAGCTGTTTCAGATCAACTACGGCGGCGACGTCTTCTATGAGTTCGTCGATGAGCGCCTAGCCAAGCCGGATACGCCGACCTTGGTCTTCGAGGTGTTGTTCTACTGTCTGTCGGCGGGCTTTGTGGGCAAGTTCGGCGCCGATGGGGGCAAGGTGCAGCGCTACAAGGGGCTGCTCAGCGAGCGCATCCCAGGAGCACATGTCGGACCCCGCAAGCGCCGGCGGCGCCGTGAAGCCACAGACAAGAGTGGAGCCGATGCCAAGGGCGACGTGGCGCTTGCCGCAAGCACCGCCTCCACCGTTCCCAGTGCGCCCCCCAGCCGACGACGCGGCGCGATCTGGTACTACGCCGTGACGCTGGGGATGTTGGTCCTCATCGCGTTTTCCGTCGTCACGCTGTCCAACCTGTAGCGGCAGGAGCACGACCCGATGGCTGACAAGCTCTCGAATCTGTTGTCCGCGGAGCGCTTGCGACCGATTTGGCGCCGGCAGGTCGTGCAGCCTCTGCTGACCGGGAACGAGCCGCCCCCCACGACGATTGGGCAGGACGTGCAGGCCGAGATCAAAAAGCAGATCGAGCTGGGCGCCGCACAGATCGTGCGCGGTGTGCCCGTCGAGGTGATGCGGCAGTTGGAGCTGGCCCTGCGGCAGCAGCTGGGGAGTCGCTATGCACTGCTGGGGCATCTTCTGCATCCCCTGCGACATGCCATCGAGCAAGTGCAGCAAGGCGGTGTGGCCGCCAGTGTGCACCCTCTTACGCGGGCAGCCAGCGACGGC
This sequence comes from Pseudomonadota bacterium, assembly GCA_035345735.1. Classification (GTDB taxonomy): domain Bacteria; phylum Myxococcota_A; class Polyangia; order Palsa-1104; family JAEUJZ01; genus JAEUJZ01. Next base: position 6,661 of record DAORCZ010000224.1, read on the forward strand.
GTGCCGCAACTTATCGACCGCATCGATGATGCAGTGACGGCCATGCTGCGAGTGCAGCGTCGCGCCGAGCGGCTGCTGGAGCGCCTGTGGTAGCGGCCGCTGAGTTTCCCATCGATACGCTGCAGGCAGCCCTGTGGGGGCGGCAGGATGGTCTCGTCCGGCCCTGTCCGCCGCTGCAAGAGAGCTGGCAGCGCAGCGCCGACTTTCGTCGTGCCCTGCTGCGTCTGTTTGCCAGCCCGAGCCGTGCCCCGATCAAGAGCAGCCTAGAGTCGGGCTTCGACTTCTATCACGATCTGGTGCTGCGTCACCGCGGCCTGAAAGCCCCCGCGATCATCACGGCGGGTGGTGCGCTACAGCCGTCGCGCAGTACCAGCTATGACGAACTACACGCTGCCTGCATGCAGCGCTGCATTGCCTGGCAGGCGGCAGGTATGCGGGCCGGGGCTTCGATCTGCGTCGTCGGTGCCCTGAACATCGAGCTCGTGACCGGGCTTTTGTCTGCGCTGTGCCTGGGCGGCGTGGTCTCGCTGCTGCCCGCGCTGGGTCCCGACTATTTGAAGAACCGGCTGGGGCGCCTGCGACCCGACTTCATCGCCACTGCCCCGCACTACCGCCGGCTGCTTTCTGAAGAAGACTGGGTGGGCAAGCTGCTGCCGGATGCAGCCCCGCATGGCACGGCGCCCCCCTTCGCCGCGCCCGTCGGATCACACACCTACGAAAGCGGGCAAGCCGCCTTTGCGATCTTTTCCCCACAGCGCCGGCCCGACTCTCCCGCGCTGCCGCTGTCCGCTGCCGACGCCTACGCTGCCGCACTGAGTGATGGCCTCTTGCTCTTTCGACTGTCGCCGGGCAGTCCGGTGTGGGCACCAGATGGAGACCTCTTGGAACAGCAGCCCGCCCTCTTGCTGACGACGCTGCTGCATGGCGGCACGTACCTGCATGGCGTGTCGCTGTCTGAGCTTGCGCCGCAAGGGCCATTGCCGGTGCCGCATGTCCTTTTTGTGCGGCGGGTACTGCGCGATCGATTGCTGGATCAGGCTCCGCGACCGCTGCCGGGCCTGCGCCTGTGGGTGGTGCATCCGACCGAGGCCGCCGATGCCCGCTGGCTGGATTGGATCGAACACCAGGGGCTGCGATCCGTCCCGGCGATCAGTGCTTGGGTGGATTCAGCGGCCGGTGGCTGCACGCTGTTTTCTGCTCCGCAGCTCGGCGGTGTGCCGCAGCGGATCTTGCCAGCCCCTGGGCTGTCCTATTCGTTCCAGGCCGCGGCCTATCCGCATCTACCGGCGGGCACGGGCTGCGGGGTGCTGCGCGTTCCTCCGCACGATGCCGATGCTCTGGGCATTCGCCTGGCTACCCAAGACGCCGCCTTTGTTTATGGCGGAACCGCGGAAGTGTTGCACGACGATCAGCGCGTCTGTACGCAGGAAGTGGAAGCCTGTGTGGCGCAACTACCCTTCGTCGATGCGGCCGTCGTCTTAGAACAGGCGGGAGATCGCGCGGCTCCGATCTTGTTCGTGTTTCTGGGCCCTGAGCCGCTCGCTATCTCGCAGGAGCTTTCGGCCGCGCGCGGTGGCGCCATCCGCGAGCAGTTGGTGGCGCGCCTGGGACCCGGCTTCGTTCCGCCGCAGATCGAGATCTTGGCGATGTATCCGCGACGGCGCGGCGGCAGCGTCGACCGTGCCTGGCTGCGACAGCTCTACGACGAAGGTTGGCTACGCGAGCGGGAACAGCACAGCGTCTTTCGCCTGTTGGATCAGCTGCGCAGCGCCTGGCTTGGTCCGCGACTGCCAGCCTCTGAGTCCCCGCTGAATCGAGGAGAGAGTCGATGATTGATCTCACGCCGCTTCTGCCCCCGGCGCTTGCGAACTCGGTCGAGCCGCCGCCTGCTGAGCCCCTAGATGCCAGCCAGCTCGACGAAATCGTGTCGCTTTCGGACCACAATGAGCTCTTGGCCGCGGCGGAGCAGGCGCAAGCCGCGTGGGTCGCGGGGCATCGCGATGTGCGGATCTTGGGGTTCTATCTGTGCGGTGCGTTTTTGCAGGGCGGCTTGGGGGCGCTGCTGCCGATTGGCCGCGCCATCACGACGCAGCTCAAGGATGCGTGGCCGACGCTTTCGCCGGTGCAGAACAAGGAACGCCACGCCGACGCTGCGCTGCGCTGGCTGTTCAGCAGCATCCTGGCCCAACTGCGCTTTGCCCAGCGGACGCAGAAGGAACCTTGGCAGGAAACGCTGATGGCCTGGGCTGCCCAGCCGCAGGCGCAGGTTCTGGCCCAGTTGGAGTCCGCCGCCGCCAGCATGGCCGATGTCCTGGGCAGTGGTGCCAAGACTGCCGCGTTTGCCATCGTCGCCTGGCTGCGCACGCTGCCGCCCACCGCCGAGAACAAGTCAACACCAGCCCCGGCTGCGCACGACCCCGCCGCCGACGCGCTGGCCACCACCCCACCAGCCGGCCCAGGGGGCGAGGGCAACCCGCCCCTGCCGGTTCCCGGGCGCTCCCCGTCAGAGTCGGCCAGCCCGACCCTCACGCTGCCTCTGTCGCCGCCGATGCAGAAGCTCTTGCGCAAGCTGGATGCCTTTGGACGCCTGGTGGCGATGGGCAAGTTTCGGCACGCCGCCATCGTCTACAAGGACATCCAGGGCAGCCTCAGCAGCTTTGATCCCCGACAGTACTTCCCGCTGCTCTTTGGCGACTATTACGGGCATGTGGTGACGAACGCCGACAAGCTGACCAAGCACCTGGGCGAAGACAAAGGCTTCCTCGCCGACGCGCTGAAAGAGCTTTATCAGACCGACCTTGAGCGCTTCGTCGCGTCCAAGGGCTAAGCAGGGTTAAGGGGGCCGATGATGAACGAGCCAGATCGCGCCAACCGAAGCCGTCCGCCCAGGAGGCAAGATGAGTGCCGCTGAGCAGGCACCCAGCGTCGGCGATGTCGATGTCAGTGATCGCACGCAGGCGCTAGAGCAGCAGATCTGCGACCAGGCGAAGCGCTTCGATCTGGTGGCCTTGTTTCAGCTCCTGACCTGGCTGGGCTATGCGCGCGACGAGATCGAGCTGAAGAGCCACTACACCTCGCTGCAACAGAGCTCAGTCGTCGAGTCCGTGCAGTTTGCCGCGCCTCCCGGGAGACAGGTGCGGGTCACCGTCAACCTGGGCTGGCTGGGGCCGCAGAGCGCGCTGCCGGTCTATTTTCGTCGCGTGCTCGATCAGGATCGCGGGGACTTGGCCGAGGCCTTCTTTTCGTTCTTCGGGCAGGTGCTGCTTGCGGCCGGCCAGCAGAGCAGCTTTCCCGAGCGCAATCCCGCCTACTTCGC
>DAORCZ010000225.1:0-5602 GCA_035345735.1 Pseudomonadota bacterium
TTGTACAGCTTGGCGTCGTAGTCGTAGGCGATGGCGGAAAAGAAGCGCGTGCTCCTCTGCACCCAATCGCGCAGCGCGGCCAGTCGGGGGTCTTCGGCGGCAGAGCCACCCGAGCCCGAGCCCGAGCCCGAGCCCGAGCCCGAGCCCGTGCCTGGATCCGCAGCCCGGCCGTCGCCCGTTTCCGTCGCCATCGCTTGCAGGGCTTGTTGCACCGCGTCGCTGGGTGCGGCTCGCAGCGCAGACTCGGCAAGCGTGCCGCGCTCGTCGGGTGACCAGCTGATGCTGCCGCCATAGCGCTGGGCAGAAAAGCCGCGCAGGGACAGCTTGACCGAGCACTCGACAAGCTCGCTGGGGTCGAACTCTTTCCCCGGGTTTCGTCGGCAGACTTCGTCGTACAGCCGGTCATGGCTGGCTGCGCCGGGGCCGTGGACGGCGGAAAGAAGCTGACGCGTCTGTCCTACGCCGGGGCCGCTATCGGGACCCGCCGCGCGAGGCGAATCCCCGCGATTGTCGTCATTGCCGGGTTGATTGCTTGGGTGGTTGCTTGGCATGGTTCCCCTCGCACTTACCAGGAGGTCGGGTCTAGGTAGCCGACGGCTTTGTTGATTCCGTCCCAGACATCGCCAACGACGGCTTCGATCTCGGCCGTGACGTAGCCGGCCGCCTCGAGGGCAGCCTTGACGGCATCGGCGCCAACCCCATAGGCGGCTCCTAGGACTTGCGCCGCTTCCGAAGCCGCCAAGCTCAGCGTATTGCGCAGCAGGTCCGCGGCTTGGTTGATGGTGCCGCCGACGAAGCTGATCACTTCCTGGGCGGTCGCGTCGAAGGTCGCGTAGATGTTCTTGGCCAGGTCGGCCGCCGCCGCGCCCACGCTCTTGAAGAGCTCGACGGCTTCTTCGGCCACGTCGGTCAGGTTGTCACGCACCCACTCGTAGGCCTGCTTGAGCCCGCCAGCCAGGGTGTCGGTGAAGAAGCTTTTCACGAGATCGCCGAAGAACGACTCGAAGACCTCGGCAATCGCTCCGATGTCGATAAGCGGCACACTCCAGCTCACCGGGCCGACGCTAAAGCCGGTGCCGCAGACGTTAAACCAGAACTTCAGCGACTGCTGGAAGCCCGCCTTGTCGACTCGCTGCGCGATCTCAGCGCCGATGTCGACGTTCACCGGAATGCCCAGCGCCTCGAAGCTGTAGACAAAGCGGGGCGCCATGGTCAGCGCAAACAAGCCGGTCTGCCAGTTCAGCGTCAGCGACAGCGCGCCCAGGGGACTGCCGCCCTTGAAGCTGATGCCGTCGCTGCCGACCGCTAGCTCCTCATAGCCCTGGTAGGCGCCGCCGAGCAGGCGAAGCTGACCGCTGTAGAAGATGCCCTGGCGGCTGCTGGTCAGTGCGAAATCGACGTTGGGGCCGCTCTGTCCCGAGACATCCGAGAACTGCAGCAGCGTCACGCCGCCGACTTCGATGTTGATGCGATCGGCTTGGCCTTTGAGGACTGCGCCCGTGCTCTCGTCCATGCGGCCAAAGATGTTGGCGCGGTAGCCCCACAGGTCCAGCGAGGCGCCGAGCGAGATGCCGCGCTCGAAGGTCTTGCCGGCAATCTCGCCGCCGTTCGGCGCAAAGTACAGCTTGAGATCTTTGAGCCGAATGGCGAGCGCGGTGTTGAGCACCCCCAGCGCATCCTTGGCCGCCTGCGGCAGGCCGCTCAAGAACGCCGAGATCAAGCGGGGCAGATCCAGACCTTCGGGGCTGTCGATAAACAGGATGGGGTTCGCCGTGTCGATGTTGAGACCGACGCTGCCGCCCAGAAGCCCGCCGCCGATGTGGATCTCGCCGCGACAGCCGATGCCGATGGCGGTACCGCCCCGCACCCGCACGCCAAAGCCGCCGATTTCGATTCCTTTGAGGCCCCAGGGATCTTTCCAGGTGGTGCCGCGGGCCTGGTCGGGATCGAGCGCGCCCCAGATGGTGACCGCGCTGGCGCCGCCGGTCTGTTCGACGGTGACGCCGCCGCGAAAGACCAAGACCTCGCTCAGCAGGGTCAGCGTGAAGCGATGCATAACCCCGATCGAGGTCGTGGTCTGCGCCGAGCTGAGCTTTATGCCCAGCTCGTTAAATTCCAAGCTGACCGGGGTGGTATCGAGGACCTTGATGTTGAGCAGCGCGCCCGCCGAGATGCGGTAGCCCGCCGTCGAGAGCAGGCCGATCGAGAGGACCACGCTGCGCGTGTCGAGTCCTAGCTGCGGCAGGGCGGCATGCAGCAGGCTCAGCACGGGTAGCTCGGACATCTTGCGCGTGACAAACAGGTTCATGCCCTTGACGTAGCTGCCGTAGGTGGGGTCCGTGCCATCGTCGCTGGCGACCATGAGCACGTAGCCCGTAAGCAGGTTCAGAAACGGCAAGAGCACCGTGTTGTAGGTGGCCTGCAGCAGCGGATCTTGGACCAGGCTTGCCACCAGGCTGACGACGTTGAACGTGCTGCTCGGCTGCACGCACAGGGTGTAGACCGTCGTCTGGCTGTTGCGCCGCATGGCCAGGGTGGTCGAAGGGAATGCGATGCTCGGGCTGCTGCCGATCTGCAGGCTGGGCACGGTGGTGAACGAGATCACCTGCGCAAGCGGCTTGACCGTGACGTTGCCGCTGAAGCGGAAGGTGGCAGAGACGCCCAAGAAGGACTGCTGTAGACCCCCGGCGGCCAGGTCGGGAATTAGCAGGTCGATCTTGGTATCGCCGGTGGTGATGACCGCTCCCCAGCTGGTCTCGGTGCCGGTGACGCTGGGATCCGACCCCAGGATGGGCAGCGGGGTGGCCGGATCGATCGCAGTCGTGGTGACGCTGCGACTGGGGATCGGGGCCAGTGTGGTGGCAGGCGGCGCCGAGGCCGCTGGCACGCCGAAGATCGCGTCGCCAAACAGCTTGGCATCGCCCAGTCCGGCCGCGGCCGAGCGAGCGACCATGCCCGCGATATCGTCGAGCGGATACAGCGCGACCAGCCCCAGTTCAAGGCCCGAGAGCTTGAGGCTGCGGTTGCTGGCGATCTCGCTATCGCTTAGCGCGCGGCTCCACAGCCGCACCTCCTTGAGGTAGCCCTTAAACAGCCGTCCCGTCGGGGCACTGCTGCGGCCGAGGAAGGAAAGGGCCCGTGTCACGCCGGCGGCTGGCATCCGCCCGCTTTGCAGGGTCGTGCCGGCCGTGCCATCGATGGTCAAGGCCAAGCTGGCATCCTGGAAGCGGACCAGTCGCGCCCCATCGACCGCGATACTGAGCGACTGCCAGGTGTCCTGCTGCAGCCAAGGATCGCGGGTGACGACTTCGGTAAACGTCGAAGGTCCGGTGTAGATGCGCAGGGCCACGCGGCCGTCGTCGCGGGCGATGACCTGCAGGTTGTCCCCCGCGCTGCCGTTCCCCAGATCGAACAGGGTGCCGACCGGCTTTTGGCCATCGGCGCGCAGCGTGACCTCGATCGTGAAACCGCAAGACAGGTCCGCGGTCAGCGCTGGCAGGCGCGCGTAGGCGCTGGCGCCATCGAGCGAGAGCGCGCCCGGGGTGCGGGCCGGCGCGGCCGCCGGGGGCGTGCTGGAAAGGGGCGGTGGGCTGCCATTCCAGCTCGGGGCACTGCTGCCATAGACGATGCCGTCGCGACGCTGGGCAGTGGCATCCAGTGCGGCCAGGCCGCGCGTGGCTTGCAGGGGATAGCAGGCGGAAAGGCCCGGGGTGGTGCCACCTAGCCGCTGCAGGCGGGTCTCGCTCACCTGGCGGGGGACGCGGGGGGTCGTCCAGATGCGCGCCTCGCTGAGGTATCCCAGAAACAGCGTGCCGGTGGCGGTGCGGCCTAGCTCGGCCTGACTGCGCCCGCCAAAGCTGGGGGGGCTGAGGCTGCTCTTGTCAGCCGCCTGCACCTCGCCGTTTTTGCACAGCCACAGCTGGCCGTTTTCGTCGATTGAGGCCGCGACATGCACCCAGGTCCCGTTGCTAAAGACCGCCGGGACGGTCGCCACCTGCGTCGTGGCCCCGCCGACCTGCACGCCAAAGACCAGCGCGGCTCCGCTGTGCCCCAGGTAAAGGGCATCGCTTGTGCCGTTGGCCAGCGCGATGAAGTGGCCCGAGCGGGTGACATCACTGCACAGCACCCACGCTTCCAAGCACCAGCCGACGGGCACCGTTTGCGTCGTCGGCGGGACGATGGCGGGCAGCGTGGCCCACTGCTGTCCGGTCAGGCGCAGGATGCCGGGATCGCCTTCTTTGCTGATGCTGGGCAGCGGGGTTCGCTGGTTCCAGTCGGCCGTTCCGCGCAGCCAGCCGTGACGCAGAGATCGGCTGGCATCGCCGGCTCGCTCGCCTTCGCTTTCGTTGAGGCGGTAGTACGCGATCAGGCCGGCTTCGCTGCCAAGTAGGCGGCGACTGCGGTCGCGGCGGATTTCTTCGGCGCTGCGGCAGACGGTCCAGATGCGAACCTCGGCCATGCGTCCTTTGAACAGCGGATCCCAGCTGGCGCTGCTCTTGCCCAGATACGCGATGCTGCGTCCCCCCCAGGACGGCGCAGCCACGCTGCCGCTTTGGACCGCCTGACCGTTGATGTAAATGGTCGCCGTGCCGGTCCATGGAACCGGGATCAGCGTGCCACCCGTGACGATGTTGCCGAAGGTCACAGCGACGTGCATCCAGCTGCCGTTGCTGATCACCCCGGTCGCCGCCAGGAAACCTTCCCCAGCGGGGCCCTTGATCGTCAGCCCCAGGTTGTTTGACGCGTTGTCGCGAGCCAGGACGATGCTGTCGACGCCCCAGCCGTTGCACAGCTCCAGGATGCGGGCGTAGGCGCCGCTGTCTTCGAAGTTGACCCAGGCTTCCAGGGTGAAGCCGAGCGAGAAGTTGGGCGCGCCGACCGGGAACGTGAAGGCGGGCAGCTCGACCCAGTCGCTGCGGCCGTTGAAGTTGAGGCAGCCCGTCTGATTGGGACTGGGCAGGAAGAAGGGACTGGGCGCGCCCCACAGCGCTTTCATGCCGCGCACATCCGCGTCAAGCTGCGCGTACGAGGCGTCAAAGGCTCGCAGGCCGTCGGTTTCATCGAGGCGATAGTTGGCGACCAGCGCCGGGTCATCCAGCGTCAGGCTGCCGTTCATGTCGGCCACGATCTCGTCCAGCGCGCGGGCCCGTCGCCACAGGCGGACATCGGCCAGGCGTCCCTTGAACAGCGGCAGCTCGCGGCTGCTCTTGCCCAGGTAGGACTTGCCACGTCCGACGCCGGCGGCGGGGGTGAAGTCGGGACCTTGCGGGCCATTGGTCTGGCTGGCCCTGGTGACGCCATTTACATAGATCGTCGGTGAGCCCGCGCTGATGCTGACCGCGACGTGCATCCAGGTGCGATCGACGATGACGTCTGGGGTGGTCAGGGTCTGGGTGTCGGCCCCCCGCACGACCTGCAGGGACAGCGCCGCGCTGCTGCCGCTGCGGCAGAGCGTGATGTTGTCGGCGAGCTCGCCCCGGCCCAGTTCGATGACCGGCGCTCCGGCCTGGATGCCGTCGAAATAGACCCAGGCTTCAAGCGCAAAGCCCGTCGAGAAGTCGGCGCGAAGCATCGGCAGCGCGACATGGGTGGTGGTGCCGTT
>DAORCZ010000225.1:5702-9970 GCA_035345735.1 Pseudomonadota bacterium
AGGTAGGACTTCGGGCGGCTGACGGCCTGCAGCCACGGCACCTGACCGCGCGCCTTGATCTCGCCGTTGATGTAAAGCGTCGCTGCGCCGCGCCCGTCGATCGTCGGGCTGTCGAGGGTCGCCGCAACGTGCATCCAGACCCCGTCCTTGATGACGCCGACCGCCTCGATGTAGCCCATCGTCGAGCCACTGAAGGTATAGAGCCGCAGGTTGGTGGTCGTGGTCTCACTGGCCAAGAGCAGGTTGTCGATGCCCTGACCGGCGCCCAGATCCAGGATCGAGGTGCTGAAGTCGCGGCTGGTGAACATCACCCAGGCCTCGACGGTAAACGGCCCCGACAAGTAGGCTGGGACCCCCGGCGCCGAGGCGGCATTCAAGGTGACGTAGGTGTTCGTGCCGTCAAAGCCCAGCGTGCTTTTGTGCGGCAGTGCCTGCCAGTCGACCGGCCCCACCAGCTTGCCCACCTGCTGCGCTTCATCGCGGGCCACGGTTCCGCCGGCCTCGTCGAGCGGGAAGTGGTACGCCAAGCCGTACTCGGTTTCATCGCAGGGCGTCTTCATCCCGCTCTGAATCTCGGCCTGCGAGCGATTGACGGCATAGATGCGCAGATCGGCCAGCCGGCCGCGCAGCCGCCCGGCTGAGCCATAGCTCGCCTGCCCGATCCAGCAGTTGTCGCGCAGCACATTGGCTGGAATCCGCAAGGCGTTCGAGCCGCGCAGCTCGCCATTGACATAGAACCACACCAGTCCGCTGTTGTACGTGCCCGCCTCTTGCGTGACCGCGATGTGCATCCACTGGCCCGCTTTGAGCAGGTTGGGCATGAGCAGCGACATGCCGTTCGTCGCGGTGTCCCAGACCGTCAGCGCTAGGTTGCCGGTGCTGGCTCTGTGTCGCAGGGTCATGCGACCCGCGCCACTTGTCGTCCCCAGCTCGACGATCGCGGTGTCGGCTGCCGGCAGGCTGTCGAGATACAGCCAGAACTCCAGCGAGAAGCCGCGCGACAAGTCGACATTCAGCGTGGGCAGCTTCACGGCGTCATCGATGCCATCGAAGCCCAGGACGCCCGACGTGGTGGTCGGCAGATCGGCCAGCACGCGCTGCACCGCGCCCTGAATCGTCGCGGTCTGGCTCTGCACAAGCGAGCGATAGACGCACAAGCCCGGCTCATTGCCGACGAGCGGCTTGTTCATCGTGCTCTGCAGCTCGGCCTGGCTGCGGGCACGGGTCCAGATGCGCACCTCGGACATGCGGCCCTTGAACAGCGTGGCGCCGGTCCAGGCGCTCTTGCCGATGTAGCACTGCGAGCGCACGACGTCCTTCGGCAGCGACATCCGTCCGCTGATCAAAACGGCGCCGTTTTGGTACAGCGTCACCGTGCCTCTGCCGTCGCTGTCTGGCGGTCCCAGGGTGGCCGCAAGGTGCAGCCAGCCACCGGGGGCCAGCGCATTGGTGCCGACGATCGACTCGGCCACCGCGCCGCGAAAGACGCTGAGGATGATCTCGTTGCTGGTGTTGTTGCGGTAAAGGACGATGTTGTCCGCGCCTGGGCTGTTGCCGAGCTCGATGATGCGGGCCCAGCTGCTGGCCTCGTCGCAGTAGACCCAGGCTTCCAGGGTAAAGCCGGCGGTGAAGTCCGCGCTGAGCGCCGGCTGGGGCACGGCCGCGCTGGGGCTGGGCAGCTGCACGAAGGTATCGCTGCCGTTAAAGCGCATCGTGCAGGCCAAGGGCCAGGGCGGGGTGCCGCTTCCGGCGGGCAAAAGCTGGGCATTGGCGACGCTGCCGCTGGTCTCGGACAGCGGATAGTAAAGATGAAGTCCCGCTTCGTTGCCGACGAGCGGTCGGTTCATCGTCGAGCGCAGCTCGTCTTGGGTGCGCGCCCGTGTCCAGATGCGTAGCTCGGCCATGCGCCCCTTGAACAAGGCATCGGCGTAGGCGCTCTTGCCGGCGTAGCTGACCGGGCGAGCCAGGTTGCGCGGTGCGCTGACCAGGCGGCTGGCCTTGGCGATGCCGTTTACATAAATCGTCGCGTTGGCCTTGCCGTCGGCATTTGCCGCGCCCAGGGTGGCGGCAACGTGCATCCAGCGGCCGGTGACGATGACGCCCAGGGCGTTGAACCCGTCATAGACATCGCCGCGGCAGCTGGAAAAGTTGAGATCCGGCGAGACGTTGGCGCGCGCCAGGATCAGGTTGTCGGCGAGCGGGCCGTTTGAGATCTCAAAGATGCGCGACCAGTTCGCGACGTTGTCGAAGTAGACCCAGGCCTCGAAGGTCAGACCGGCGCTGAAGTCAGCAGTGACCGTGGGAAGCTGCAGATAGGTGTCGGTGCCGTTGAACAGCAAGGCGGTCTGCGGTGGCGACCGCGGGACGTAGTCAGCCGGGGGCGCCCCCCCCCAGCCGATGCCAGCCTGCAGCCGGCCATCGAGCCCCCTGGGCGAGACATCGTGTACCTGCGTCGAGTCTCGTTCATCGAGCGGGTAGTAGGCGACCAGGCCCGGCTCGGCCGGATCCAAGCGCTGATAGCGCGCGGCCTGAATCTCCTCCGGTGTACGAGCGCGATTCCAGATCCGCACCTCCGACATGCGGCCCTGGAACAGCGGATCCCAGGCCGCACTGCTCTTGCCCAGATACGCCGTGTTCCGCACGCCCGGCGGCGGCGCGAGGATGCTGCCCGTGACCTTGGCCTGACCGTCGATGTAGATCGTCGCGGTGCCGCTACCGGCCGAGACATTGCTCAGGGTCACGGCCACGTGCATCCACGCGCCGTTTTGGATGGCCCCCTTCGCCACCAACACGCCCGTGCTGCCGTCGCGCGTGACCCAGAGGCCGAGGTCGGGTTGGCCGTTGTCGCGGGCCAGGATGATGCTGTTGATCGTCCAGCCGTTGCAGAGCTCTAAAATGCGCGCGTAGGGCCCGCTGCTGGCGAAGTTGACCCACGCTTCCAGGGTAAAGCCCGTCGAGAAGTCGGCATCGACCGGCGGCAAGGTCACCGCATCGCTGACGCCATCGAACCACAGGCCGCCGCCCGCGTTGGCGGCGGGGGCCAGCGGGGGGCCGCTGAGGGAATACAGCACGCTGCCGGTGAGCGTCCCGTTGCTGCGACCCGTCAGATCCTTCAGCGTGCCGCCGCTGCTCGCCTTTTCGTCCATGCGGTAGTAGCGCAAGAGCCCCGGCTCGGCCCCGGTCAGCTGGCTGTTCATCGCCCGGCGGATCTCGACATCCGAGCGAGCCACGCCCCACACCCGCACCTCGGCAAGCTGGCCAGCAAAATAGGCATCCTGCGTATAGGTGCTGCGCCCGATCCAGCACGCGTCGCGGCTAATCTGCGTCGGAACCGCGAGCTGAGCCGCGGCGACCTGCGTGCCCTTGCAGTAGATGCGGCCGTAGCCCGTGGCATCGACCGTCACCGCGATGTGCATCCACAGGCCGTTTTCGATCACGCCGGAGGCCAACAGCTTGTACTGCACGCCCGCCTTGCGGATCTCGAACCACAGATCGGCCGAGGTGCCGGAGCGGGTGAGGACGATGTTGTCGACCCCGGCGGCCCCCGACTTGTAGAACTCGAAGAGGCGCGCGAAACTTCCCGTCGAGTCAAACCAGACCCAGGCCTCAAACGTGAAACCGCGGGTCGTGCTGGAAAAGTCGATATCCAGCGTTCCCACATTCACCCAAGCCGGGCTGCCCGATGTGGCCAAAAATCCGATGCTGCCGGTCGATTCGGATATCGACTCATCGCGCGGGGCGGTCACCGTCAGCGCGGTGAGCATGTCATCGAATCCGGTCAGCGTAGCGCTATTGGCTACCAGCACCCGGCTGGACCCCGTGTAGCCGGCGTCCGACCACAGCGTCGCCTTCCAGCCATCGGGCACGATCACCGAGGTGACGGCGTTATCCGTGACGGTGAGAGCATTGCCGGCATAGCGCCCCGGCCCCAGCTCCTGCATGCGGCCTTCATAGTAGGAATATTCGAAAATCTTGACCTTGGGCATTCCCAACTCCTATCAGTCGCCAGATGTTATCAACCGATAGAACACGCCGGCATAGAGAAAGTTTTGGTCGGAAAAACGCGAATCATTTCAGATAGATAGCAAAGTGCATCGGTTAGCGATAAGTGAATTCCAATGCGAAATTGAGTGGTCATGCGTATTTGGTGTGTGATAGTTTATTTGATTATTAATTCATTATTTTAATATCGATTCTGCCGCCTAACGTGCGTTTAGGCTGGCGCGGGAAGGCTTAGGGAGAGCCGGCTCCGGCCTGGCGGCGACGCT
>DAORCZ010000226.1:0-6265 GCA_035345735.1 Pseudomonadota bacterium
TGAACATCGTCATCGATCGCGGCGGTGAAGCGAGCGAGCGAGGCGGAGACGAGGGCGGACGCGGGCAGGGCCGCGAGCAGGGCTCAGGGGTCATTATCAACGCCCGCGGCTATATCCTCACCAACAACCACGTCGTCGAGCACGCCCGCGACATCCATGTCCACCTGCAGGACGAGCGCGAGTTTAGCGCCCAGCTCATCGGTCGAGATGAGCGCACAGACATGGCGCTCCTGCGCATCGACGTCGGAGACAAGCCCCTGCCATGGGCTCCGCTTGGCGACTCGGATCGTGTGCAGATTGGCGAGTGGGTCATGGCCATTGGCAGCCCCTTCGGCCTGTCGCAGACCGTCACGGTCGGCATCGTTTCAGCCAAGGGCCGCCGCGAAGTGCAGCCCGGTAGCCAGCCCGGCTTCTTCGACTTCCTGCAGACCGATGCGCCGATCAATCCCGGCAACTCGGGCGGGCCGCTCATCAACGTGGCCGGCGAGGTCATTGGCATCAATAGCGCGATGAACGTCGTCGGTAGCGGCATCGGCTTTGCCATCCCCAGCAACCTGGCGCGCTCGGTGGCGGAGCAGCTACACCGACACGGCTATGTGCTGCGCAGCTGGCTGGGGGTGTATCCGCAGGCGGTCAGCGAGCCACTGCGCAAGTCGTTCGGCTTGCCGGATCGACATGGCGCGCTGGTCGCCGAGGTCTACGCCGACTCGCCGGCCGCAGCAGCCGGTCTGCGAACCGGCGATGTCATCACGGAACTTGGCGGCCATCGCGTGACGCGCTCCGACGATCTGATGTGGCTGCTCAGCAACCTACCCGCACCGCGGCCCGGTGAGCCGATGCCCGTGGCGCTTGCCTACTATCGTGAAGGCACGCTGCAGAAGACGAGCGTTCGTCTGCCACCGCCGCCGGTTCCACCCAAGGCCAGTGATCCTGCCGCGCGCAAGCCATCGTCGCTAGGCTTGGCTGTCACCGAGCTGAGTCAATCCACGGCCGAGCGGCTGGGCTATGACGGCGACCGCGGACTGTTGGTGTTGGCCGTTGAACCTGGCAGCCCAGCCTTGGAAGGCGGGGCCGATCGCGGCGACATCGTGCTTCAGGTGAACGCGCAGCCGGTGCGCAGCCTCGCCGACTACCTGGCTGCCGTCGGTCAGGTAAAGAGCGGCGAGGTCGTCCGCATGCTGCTCCGCCGCTTCGAGGTCCGTCCGGGTCGCAGCGAATCTGGAGACGCACCTGGCTCGCGCGAGAACCGTCGCAGCTGGCACAACGTCTGGATCGCCTTTGTGCGGCGCTGAAGCTAAGCTCGCGCTGTGCATCTCGCCGCTCTTGCCCCCCGCATCCAGTATCTGATCGCCGACGTCGACGACACATTCACCATCGCTGGCAGCCTGCACGGAGCTGTCTTGGCCGCAGTCGAACGCGCCACCGCAGCGGGCATCGAGGTGATCCTAAACACCGGCCGTCCCGCCGGCTACGGAGCGACCCTGCTCGCCTACGTCCGCGGTGTCAGTGCCGTCGTGGTCGAAAATGGCGGAGCCTGGTTTGACCGTCGCTCTCCGGGGGCCAGCGACGACCCGCATGAGGCGCCGCTTATCTATCGCGATCCGCCAGCACCTGACCTGCGGGTTCGCCTGGGTCGGCTCGCGCAGCGAGTGGCCGCGCGGGCTGGGCTGACTTTTGCCGAGACCGCGGACAACGCCTTCCGCTTGACCGACTACACCGTCCTGCGGCGCCTGTCGGGCCCAGCCGCACCGGTGCTCAATCAGCTTGCCGAGCTCACGCGGGAGGAAAGCGGCGGGGCCGGGCACCTCCTGGCCAGCTCGATCCACCTGCACTTCATGCTCGACGGAGAGCGGCGCCGCAGCAAAGCCGACGGAGTGCACGCCATGCTGGCTCGACGGGGGCTGTCATCCATCGCGGAACGCCTGGCTAGCTCGGCGATTGCCGTCGGGGACAGTGCCAATGACGCGAGCCTATTTGAACCGGGACGGTTTGCTCTTTCCGTCGGGGTACGCAACATCGAACGCTACCTGCCGGAGCTAGGCGACAACCGCCCGCAGCACATCACCCGGGCGCCCGAGGGGGCCGGACTTGTCGAGCTAATCGACGAGATCCTGGCCGGTCGGGCTGGCTGAGCGGCTTTGCTAGGCGGGCGGCCTGTTTAGTACTTGCCGCCTACCGTGGCTCGGCTGCAAAATGGCAGCGTGTTCCTCTGAGCACACCCGACGCGGGAGGCTCAGGGCTGCCTGCCAACCAAGTGCAATCCCATGGAAAATAGCGACCCCAAGCGCGGCGCCACTCCCGTCAATGCTTCCAATGCGGCTCGGCCGTCGGGGGCTGCCCCGACCAGCGGCAAGCCCGTGAGCGGCCGGCCCGACTCGGGGGCTCCTCGACGCGGGAACGGCACGACCGGCAAACCCTGGCTCCTGCGCAAGCGTGGCTCCGTCGATGTCCTGCGCTGTCCGGATCTGGCGACCTTGCGCACCTGGATGATTGAGCGTCGGGTCAGCCGCGACGACGAGATTTCACGCGGAGGAAAGGTCTTTCGACGCATCGGAAACATCGTCGAGTTCGAGTCGCTGTTTCACAGTGCCGAGGTCGAGCGTGCAGAGCGGCGTCGTGGGCAGAAAGCCACGAACAGCGGCATGATGGCTGTTCCCTCATTGACCGGCCCCAATGCCGCGCGCAGCGAGGGTAGTGGTCGGCGCAGCGAGGTCTCGGTGCCGCCGCAGCTGAGAGTGACTCCGCCAGGGCTCACGCCTGCAGCTGGCAACATGAACCCCCTGCGGCTAACGCCCTCCGGGCAGCCGAGTCGTCCGCGACCTCCCGTGCCGGCAGTGCCCATCCTGCAGATCCCGGATACGCCGACGCCGACCCCAACACCAACGCCTGTCGCGCCGGCTCCGGCCGCTGCCAGCGTCGGTCCGCCTTCGAGCCGTCCCGCGCCACCGCCTCCGGCGGAGCGAACGACACCGGCGAGCCCAGGTAAGCCCCCGTCCCCTGCGGCCGCCGCGGCCCGCCCGACCGCCCCGCCGACCCCCAGTAGTGCAGCCGCCAGCAAGCCGGTAGCTGCGCCTGCTGCCGCACCAGCCCCGGGGAGCAGCAAGGCTGCGACCCCGCCCCCGGCACCACGGGCCGGTGAAGCCGGGCGTCTCATGGCGGAGGAAGAGAGTGGGTCTGATCCCACGCGTCGCTTTGTCCGCGTCGACATGGCGGCTGCTCCAGTCGAGCGTGGACGGGCTGCGAAACCCACGCCGCCGCCGGATAGCGACACATCCAAGTCTTCTGGCAACGACACCGTCGCTTTCCATCGCGCCGATCCGGCAGACCTCGGTGGCGATGCCGATGCGGCCAGCCCAGATGGCGATGAGACGCTGATCAACCCGCCGAGTGCTCCGGCTCAGCGAGTCGTCGCGCCCGTTGCCAAGTCGGTTGACCCAGTGGAAGAGGCACTCCGCCTGAGCGATCCCGTGCCGCGCCACCTGAAAGAGACCACTGACCCCAACCGCACAAGTCGCATCCCATCGCTCGACACCACCGAGCGGCTGGAAGGCGGCGAGAGTCGACGCGGTCTGGTGCTCCTGGTGATCTCGCTCGGCTTGGCTGGGCTGTTGATTCTTGGACTGCGCAGTGCTGGCACGACTGACCCGACGAACGCGGGTTCTCGCGGCGCGGGGACAGGCAGCGGCGAGCCCGACCACGGGACCGCTGGGACCGGTACGAACAGCGTTGGGAAACCCGACGAACCCAAGGGCGAGCCAGGCCAGGGCAGCGGTGCGAACCCCATGGGCACCACGATCCCCGGCACCCCGCCGGCCGGAACGCCGACCGCACCGGGGCCTGACAGCGCAGCGAAGCCGCAGGCTACTCCGGACAAGCCTGACAAACCGCTTGATGTCAAACAGCCGTCCGCTGCCGGAACCCCAAGCGTGACTCCCCCTGCCTCCCGTCCGACGGAAGCCGCCCCACCAGGCAAGCCGGTGGGGGCAGAGAAGATCGTACCGCCGACGGCACCGACTCCGGCTTCGACTGCAACCACGCCGAACTCGGGGACGCCGTCCACCGCTGCGGCCAAGCCGGCGACGCAGGGCAATGGCAAGAAGATCGTCGTCACCGAATTCCCCAAGACCTTCGACGAGCAGATGGACTTGGCGCAACGGCTGGTCGAGCACGAGCAGTTCGACGAAGCCCAGCGGCTGTTCGAGGCCATCATGTCCTACGCATCGCACGTCCCGGCCGTCCACGTCGGGCTGGGCAAGTGTGCGCTCGAAACCGGCCGACTCGACGCTGCGATCGAGCACTACAACAACGCGCTAGGCAAGGCCACGAACTACGGTCCCGCCATCTTCGGCCTGGCCAAAACGTATCGAGCCAAGGGCGACAAAGAGCGTGCGCTACAGCAGTATCGTCGCTACCTGGAGCTCTATCCAAGCGGTGGTGCCGCCGGGGTGGCCCGCGACAGCATCGCGCGCCTGGAAGGCACGGCTCCGGCTCCTGCGCCGAAGCCAGCCGCTACCCCGTCATCGTCCGAGCTGGTGAAGCCGCCCAGCCAGGCGGTCGGGGGAAGCAGCGAGCTCGTTAAGCCGCAGTAGGTCGCTGGCCGTGGGGGGCCACCTGCCCCCAACCGTCTCGCTGCAGCCCGTGGCAGAAACGCATTCAAAAACCGACGATTTGTGTTAAGGACAGGACCGCCTGCCGACTGGCAGGCTCCTCGTTTTAGTACCCTCCAGCCGAAGCCAAATCGAGATGAGCCTGAACAAACCCTCTGAGTCCGAAGACGAGTACTTTGCCCGTGAGGAAGCCGCCAAGCTGCAACGGCAGGCCGTAGAGCAGGCCAGCCGCATGCAGAAGGCTGAGCGCGAGGAGCGCAAGAAGCTTCACTTCATGAAGTGTCCGAAGTGTGGCTTCGATCTGCGCGAAGTGCCTTATCGCGGCGTGAGCATCGACAAGTGCTTCGAATGCGGCGGCATCTGGCTCGATGACAGCGAGCTGGAGCAGCTGATCGGCCACGAAGGCCCCAACGTCTTTTCGGGCATCCTGAAGCTGTTTCGGGCCGACAAGCCGGCCACCTAGCCCATGGCGCAGACGGCACGTCAGGCAGCAGGGGCGGCGGCGGCGGCCTTGGTGCAACCGGACATGGTGCTTGGTCTGGGGACCGGCGATACCGCCGCGTGTTTTATCCGCGCGCTAGCCGCTCGGGTCACTGCTGAGCCTGGTCTGCGATCGCTGCGTTGTGTCGCGACTTCGACGCGGAGCGCGCAGTTGGGCGCCGGGCTGGGACTTTCCATCGTCGATCTCGATTCGCTAGACCTGACGACGGAGCGTCCCATCGACCTGACCGTCGATGGCGCGGATGAAATTGACCCGCAGCTACAGCTAGTCAAGGGGGCGGGCGGCGCGCTGTTGTTCGAAAAGCTCGTCGCCACGGCGTCGCGAAAGCTGGTGATCGTGGCCGACCGCGGCAAGCAGGTCACGAGGCTAGGTGAGAAACGACTGCTGCCGGTCGAGATCGTCGCGTTTGGAGCGCAGCGCACGCTGGCCCGACTGCAGCGGCAGCCTGGCGTGACCTCGGCGACACTCCGCCTGAATGCTGGGACCCCCTACACCACCGACGGTGGACACTATATCGTCGACCTGGGTTTCAACTTGTCACCGCTGCTTTCGGCGGCGACGCTGCACGACCGCTTAAAGGCACTGTCCGGAGTAGTTGAGACCGGCTTCTTCTTGGGGGAAGCCAGTCAAGTGCTCATCGGTGAGGACGACGGCTCGGTCGTCGACCTGAGCCGCGGCTAAGCTCGCAAGCGCCCGCTCCGCAGCGGGCTTTGGCGGGTTGGCTTTCCGGCGACAGTGGGTTGGGTTGGCGACTGAATTATCCGCGCCGCTTGTCCGTCTAGTTGGATAATATGAGCTAACTTGGCCTCTTGAGCGCTGCGCTTCTGGGGGCAGGCTCACCGACTGCAAACCCGATTGAGAGGACTGCACACATGCATCGCTTCTTCTCTGGCAGTGTCCTTTTCTTGGTGCTCGCAACCGCCCCGCTGGCACCGAGTATCGCTGAGGCTCAGGTGCCCATCCGCATCACCGTGGCCCCACCAGCACCGCAGGTCGAGGTTGTGCCGGTGGCTCCGTCGCCGCGTCACGTGTGGATTCCCGGTCACTGGCAGTGGCGACCGCCGATGCACCGACACATCTGGGTGCCTGGCCACTTTGCGGTTCGTCCCGCCATCAATCGGGTGTGGGTGCCCGCCCAGTGGGTGAATGAAGGCGG
>DAORCZ010000226.1:6365-9967 GCA_035345735.1 Pseudomonadota bacterium
TTCGTCCCGCCATCAATCGGGTGTGGGTGCCCGCCCAGTGGGTGAATGAAGGCGGCTTCTGGGTGTTCCGTCCGGGACACTGGGGCATGGGGGCGCCAGCGCCGGTGGTCATGCAGCCGCAGCCGCAGCCGGTCTACGTGCAGCCCCAGCCACAGCCGGTTTATGCGCAACCGCAGCCGGTCTATGCGCAACCGCAGCCGGTCTATGCACAGCCGCAGCCGCAGCCGGTCTACGCGCAGCCGCAGCCTCAGCCGGTCTACGCGCAGCCGCAGCCGGTGTACGCGCAGCCGCAGCCGCAGCCGGTCTACGCGCAGCCGCAGCCAGGGTATGACCCGGGTGTTCCGCCGGACCAGCTGGTTGAAGTGGACGTTGCCCCACCTCCGCCGCAGGCCGAGGTCATTCCAGTGGCTCCGTCGGCGAGTCACGTGTGGCTGCCGGGCTACTGGAACTGGAACCCGGGAATGCGTCGCCACGTCTGGGTCGCTGGCCACTATGCGATGCGTCAGCATGGCGCGGTCTGGCAGCCCGCGCAGTGGGTTCGCTTCGGCCCGCGCTGGCGCCATGTGCCCGGTCACTGGCGTCGCTACTAACGACTAGGGAGCTCGGCTCCCCGCACGGCTCGCCAAAAACCTCAGCGCCGGTCGAGTTCGCGCTTGGATCACCCACCGGCAGAAGCTACGCTGCACCGCTGTGTCTACCGCTGAGCACCACCACGCCAAACGCCAACTGACGCTGATTGATTGCTTGGGTATCGGCATCAACGGCATCGTTGGTTCGGGCATCTTCTTTCTGCCCGCGGCACTTTGGCGCAGTGCGGGCGGCCGTGGCCCCCTTGCATGGCTCATCGTGGGATCGGTCTGCTGCTTGGTGGCGCTTTGCTTCGCCGAGGCCGCTTCGCGCACCGATCGGTCAGGAGGGCCATATCGCTATGCCTGTGATGCCTTCGGGCCGTACGTCGGCTTCGGCATCGGCTGGGTGACGCTGATCAGCACCATCCTGGGCTACGCGGCCGTCGCTCGTGGGTTCGGTACGACGGCGGCCGGCTTCATCGGCCAGGCTGGAGTCACCTCGGTCGAGGTCCTGCTTTCGTGCATCATGGTCACGGGTCTGTGCGCCATCAACATCTTTGGCGTTCGCAGTAGCGCCCGCACCAGCGACGTGATCAGCGGGATCAAGATCCTGAGCCTGCTCCTCTTTCTGCTCGTCGGCATGTTCTTCGTGAAGTTGGCCAATCTGAGCGCCCCGCCGCAGCCGGCCGCGGGGGAGAAGGTCGGTCTGCTGGCCGCTGCCTTCGCTGGCCTGTTTGCCTGCACCGGTTTCGAGTACATCCCGGTGCCCGCCGGTGAAGCGAAAAACCCTCGTCGCACCATCCCGCTGGCGATGGTGATCAGCGTGCTGGCGAGTACGGCTCTATATGCCTTGGTGCAGCTGGTTGCGACGGGTGTGCACCCGGCGCTGGGGACATCTGAGATGCCACTCGTCGATGCCGTCGGCAGCTTCGGCGGCGCGCGTGGGCGCAAGGTGATGGAGCTAGCGGCGCTCATTTCGTCCTTCGGTTTCTGCGCCAGCTCGGCGCTGGTGGGGCCGCGTTACCTCGAGGCGTTCGCCGAAGATGGCTTTATGCCAGCCGCCTTTCAGCGTCGTCTTGAGCGCTGGGGTACGCCGGCTCTGTCGGTGGCCGTGCTGTCGGCGCTTGTGGCAGGGCTGCTGGTCTCGGGCCTGAAATTTCAGCGCCTGGCCGATGTGTCGAACGTGGCCGTCGTAGTGCAGTACGTCGCCACCTGCGTCGCGGTCTTGGTGCTACGGCAAAAGGCGCCGGTCGGGAAGCAGGGCTTTGTCATTCCCGGGGGGCCGCTCGTGCCGTGTCTGGCGCTCAGTGGCTGTCTCGCTTTCCTGCAGTTTGTCGGCGCGTTTGAGCTCAAGCTCGCCGCCATCATGATCACGATCGGCTTGGTGCTTGGCGCGATCAACCGCAGCGCCCGGGCCGCCCGCGCTAAGCGTGATGGGGCTGTGACTTCCTCGGAAAAGGCCACCTAGGAGCCTGCTTGTCAGAGGTAGACCCCGGTCGCTTGGCGTCCCGTCCGAGGCTCTACCGCCGCCTGTCTGGCCTGCGTGTGTGTAGCGAGCCGGGCTTGCTCCCGATGATCGAGGCCATGTCCGATGCGCATACCTGGGGCGTGATCAATTCTGTGGGCCTCGCCGACGACCAGCTAGATCGGTTCCGGCGAGTATGGGCGTATCCGCAGTCGGCGCGCCGGCCGCTCCATCCCTTCCTGGCGGTCGGTGTGCGTCGCGAGCACCGTCGTGTCCTCAGCTATCGACAGAAAGATGAAGCGGTGGGGGAGCTGGCAGCATGGGCGCAGGGCCTGAGCCTGCCGCGTCGGCAAGTGGCCGCAATGGAGCAGGCGGCGGATGAGCTCTTACTCAATGCGCTGTTCGATGCCCCCGTCGATGCTGAGGGCAAGGCGCGCTATCTGACCTACACGCCACAGCAGCGCCTGCTGATCACTGCACAGCCCCAGGACGCAGCCTGGCTGAGCTATGCCGCCGACGAACAGCGAGTCGTCGTTGCCGTCCACGATCCGTTCGGGCGGCTGCGACGCCCGACGGTGCTGGACTACTTTCGTCGCTGCGCCCTCGCGCAGGAGGCACGCCAGAGCCCACTTGAGCACAAAGCCGGCGGTGCCGGCGTCGGTCTGTACCTCGTGCTCAGCTCAGCCAGCGAGCTCCTGTTCCGTCTGTGTCCGGGGCGATCCACCGAGGTTGTGATCGCCATCTATCGTCAGCGGCCGTATACCCTTCGCACCCTGTGTTTCGAGGAGTATGCCGCCGATCCCGTACTTCGCGCCCCGTCCGACCAGCGCTAGCTAAGAGGTGCGCGGGACGGCGGGCGGTTGCTAGCCAATGCGCAGCAGCTCGACGTCGAATACCAGCGTCGAGTTGGGGGGGATGGCACCGGGGAAGCCGCGCTCGCCGTAGGCGAAGTCGGGGCTGCAGGTTAGCTTCGCCTGCTCACCGACCGACATCTTGGCGACACCCTCGTCCCAGCCGCGGATGACTTCGCCACGGCCGATGGTGAACGAAAACGGTTGCCCCCGATCGCGCGAGCTGTCGAACTTCTTCCCGTTGGTGAGGGTGCCCGTGTAGTGAACGTGGACGCGCTGACCGCTCTTGGGAAAGGTCACGCCGTCGCCTGCCTTGATGGTTTCTTTGGTTACGCCCATGGTGAGCTGACCTTAGCGGAAACCGGGGACGGGTCTCAATGTCTTTCGCTGCTCTTACGAGGCGGCTCTTGGAGCAGCCGGCAGTGATACACTCGCCCGCTGACATGACGACCGAATCCATCCCTGCTTCCCCTGCGCCGGTGCGCGCGCTGGCCGAGGCTGCTGCCCCGCTGCGTGTGCTGCTACTTGAAAACATCCACAACACGGCCTCCGACTTGTTCTCGGCCGCTGGGCACCGCGTCGAGCGCTTGGCCAAGGCGCTGCCAGCCCCCGAGCTGAAGCGCCGGTTTAGCGAGACCGAGGCCGCTGCCGTCACCGACATCCTGGGCATCCGCAGCAAGACCCGCCTGACCGCCGACGTGCTCACCACAGCAGGGC
>DAORCZ010000227.1:0-9951 GCA_035345735.1 Pseudomonadota bacterium
TCGCGCCCATGATGGATCCACCCACCTGATTGGCCACCGTTGCACAGGGATCGGTTGCCGTCGTACACGCCACACTCGGCACCGTCCCCGTCGAGCTGCCGAAGTTCTGTTTGAACTCCTGCGGCGACAGCGTGATGGTGGTGTCGAAGATGCCGCAGCCAGCGGCTGTCGCGATGAGGGTGGCGGTGGCGGCTGCGAGGCGCAGGCCGCGGGCGAGCCGGGATGAGGATGAAGGACGCAGGAAATGTAGGCTGTTCATAGGATTCTCCTTCGAGAAAAGGGCGCGTTCATTGTCGCATGGGCTCGGCGCTGAGGGGCCTCGATAATCCTTGACACTGGAACTGCGCAGCGACGACACTGCGGCCTTCCGCAACTCTTCGCAACGACTAGGAAATCGTCTCATGTCGAGCCCCAACTATCGCGTCCACGTTTCCTTTGATGGCGAGCGCAAGGTCTTTATCGCTCGCGTTCCTGAGCTCCCCGCCTGTCTGGGGGAAGGCGCGACGCGGAGCGAGGCCCTGACCAACATGGAGCGCGAGCTTGATGCGCTGGTCGCGACCTACACCGACCGCGGTGCGCGTCCGCCAGTCTCGGCCGATGAAGAGCCGGTGAGCGGCGAGATCACGACGCAGGTCTCGCGCACTCTGCACCGCGAGCTGCTGTTTGCTGCGCGCACCGAAGGGGTCGAACTGGGTCTCTTGATCGCCGAGCTGCTCGCGTCGGGGCTGGAGCATCGCCAGCGCCGCGGTGGGCGACGTCCGCAACCGCAGGAGGCGCCGGGCGATAGCGCCGGCAATCAGCGCGGTCGCGAGCCCGGCCAGGATGGGGGCCGCGGTGGTCGCTACTACGACGGCGGGCGGCGCGGCGAACACAACAGCGCGGCGCGCTTCCACGGCCTGCTGGAAGATCGTGCCTCGTTCATGGAATACGTCCGCGGCGTCGAGGCCGAGGGGCGTGGCGCGACGGCTCGTGGTGGTTTCGGCGGCGGGGATCGTGGTCGGCGTCCGCCGGGGCCGGGAGGTGGCCGTCGGCCGGAAGGACGTGGCGAGGGACGGGACGACTCGCGCGGGCCCCGCGGCGGCGGCCCCGCGGGCGGCGGACGCTCGGGCAACGACTAGCCTCTCATCCGGGCGCAGGCTGGGCCTTGCGGTCAATGGATCTAGCTTGCTGTAGGAACCTCTCTGCCGACGCCTCCAGAGCGCGGTGAGCACTGGCTTAGCGGGGGTAGATCCACCGGGCGAGCCAGCGCGTGAGCCGGGGCATGAGGACGTAGGTCATGAGAAAGACCTCGATGACGATGGTGACGAGCAGGCGCACGGGCGGGGGAGCGGGGGCGAGCACGGTGGCGACCAGCTGGCCGATCGACAGCACCAGCGCATAGACGACGGCAATCATGACGATGGCCATCCGCAGTCGCGAGGGCTGCGGTACCACGGTGCCGGCGGGTGGGGTGAACCACATCTCAAGGCCTGTGAGACGGCTCCACACCGCATCCGCTTCGACAAGGTCGCTAACCTGCCGCAGCGCACGGCGGCGCAACTCGCTGCCCTCGAAGGCCTGCAGGGTGGCGGTGCTGTCGAAGCGGAAGATGCTGGTGTACACGGGGGCCTCGCCCGCCTGTGGCCGTTGGATCTTGGCGCCGACATAGCCGGGCATCGCCGAGGCGTCCTGGATCAGGCGGTCCAGCCATGCCTCATACGCCGCTTCACAGCCCGGCCGGACGCGACGCGTGACCACGACAGTGACAGGTTCGTTGCCGGGCGGGCTCATGGCCTACCAAAATGCCGGCCGCGGCGGCAGGGGCGCCCGACACTGGCCACAGGCGCGGTGATCGTCGGAGACATCTTCCAGCGCGCCGCACGCCGGGCAGCGTACCCAGATGCGATTGATGCGCGTCGGCGCCCAGACACTCGTCCACACCGAAGCGACGAAGTGTTCGCCAAATAGCTCGCGCATGGCTACCGCATGGTGCTTGCTGAGCGCCCGCTTCATCGCGGCTTCGTCTTCCCACGCGGTCACCGTGAAGCCGCGCAAGCCGGTAAAGCCGGTGACGATGGAAATGAACCCGGGTTCGGCGACGAAGTCCTGCACATTCTGTCGCGAGTGGGCGCGGATGCGCTCGCGCTCGGCCGCGTCTTTGGCCGCGATCCAGGTCAGCGCGATAACGCCGGGGGGACGCGGATTCCCCGAAGCCGCGCGCAGCGCGTAGCCATATTCGGCAGTGGGTGACGCGATCGGTTCTGCCAGGGCCAGCGCCACGAAGTCCTCGGGCGTGATCGCCCCCACGCGCGGGGCCTCGTACCAGGCGGGCTTTCCCTCCAACCACAGGTTCTTCTTCACCTTGTGCGGCAAGGCGCCATCGAACAGTCCCGCCGCGACCATGATCCGCGATCCGTTGATCGGCCGCTTGGCGATGCGACTGCCGCAGTGCTGGCAGAAGCCGCGCTCGTTTTCAGGAGATGAGCGATACCACACGACGTGCTCAGCCCCCTCCCAGCGCACGGCAGCCTGCTCGGCAATCAGCATGGCGAAGAAGTTGCCGTGCAGCTTCTGGCAGTCGCCGCAGTGACAGGCGACGATGCCGGCACTCGTCTCGGGCAAGTGCAGCCGCACGCGGCCGCAGTGGCAGGCGCCGGTGATCATTTTTGCGGTTTCGACTTCGCTCATCTTTGCTCCTTATCCGCACATGCAGGACCCGGGGCGGTTCATCCTTCTGCAGACCAATATCGAGTGTTTTCTCGCTACAAACAACGCAATGGATGTCAAGTCACCCTTGTCTTGGCTGCAACTTTGGGAACCGACAGCGTTCTCCGACATATCCCGCCAAACTAGGCAGTTTGCGTCGGAAAGGCAAAAGAATGGAGATTCCAAATCTTGCAACATCGCTCAGCACATATTGCAGATATTGGAACGTTCTAGGCTCCATCCGGTGGTCGGAGTGGGAGGCTCACATCCGTCCCCGCTGCGGTGATGCCAGCGCGGACCGGGCTCTGCTTCACCGCCTGCGCAGTACGCTCGGGTTTGCACCGAACCCATACGTTCACAGAGGTGGGTACCGGTCGACG
Source organism: Pseudomonadota bacterium (assembly GCA_035345735.1). GTDB lineage: Bacteria > Myxococcota_A > Polyangia > Palsa-1104 > JAEUJZ01 > JAEUJZ01. The sequence goes on from DAORCZ010000227.1 coordinate 3,066, forward strand.
CTGGCTCAGCGACGCGGCAGACGGGAACAGTCACAAGTTCTGATCGGCGTTATAGGTTAGGAGCGGATGGCGATAGCAAAGACGGTTCTTCTTGCAGGGGCTTCGGGGGCGCTGGGCCACAAGACGGGCCAGGCGCTGCGAGCAGCGGGTCATGTGGTGCGAGCCTTGGTGCGCACAGTGCCCGCGGGCGAGCCTCCCGTCGGTTTGACCTGGGTCAGAGGCGATGGGTTTGATCTCGACTCGCTGCATGCGGCCTGCCGGGGCGTCGACTGCGTGGTGTCCTGCATGGGGGCCAAGGTGGCGATGCGGCTCCAAGGCCGAGCGGGGTATCGCGATGTGGATGTGCCGATCCACCGCAACTTGCTTGCGGCCATGCGACAGGCGGCGGTTCCTGCCTTGGTCTATGTCTCCGCCCATCATGATGCCGAGCTAGCGCCGCTGCCCTATTTTGCCGCGCACCGCCTCGTCGAAGAGCTAGCGCTGGCGACCCCAGGGCTGCAGGTGACGGTGCTGCGGCCCACCGGCTTGTTTTCGGCCTTTGCCGGCTTGCTGCCACTGGCGCGACTGGGCGCCTTGCCGCTGTTTGGGGACGGTACCGCAAAGAGCAACCCCATCGCTGATGCGGATGTCGCCGCGCTTTTGGTTCGCGCGGTCGCAGGTGAGCTGAGCGGCATCGTCCCGGCCGGGGGGCCCGAGATCTTGTCGCGAGCGGAACTTTTGTCCTGCGTCTTGGCTGCCGCCGGTCGCCGACCGCGCCTGCTGCGCGTCCCAGCGTCGTGGATCCGGCTGGCGCTGCGACTTGGCCACCCGCTGCACCCGCGGCTCTGCGAGCTTGTCGAGTTTGCGTTGGCGGTCTCGCTACACGACTGCGTGGCGCCCATGCACGGCTCGCAGACGCTGTCGGGCTACCTCGGCTCCACGCAGCGCCCGACCGCGCCGGGAGTCCGGCAGCGAGCCTGACCGGCATCGCGCACTTTGGCGACGCGTGGCTCGCTGGTGCAGACGCGGCCTATGGCATCGTCGCGGGTATGCGGCTTGGCGGCCCGCCGGTGATCGGGGCACGGGGCGCGGCGCCGTAGCTCATGAGCAGGAGTCAGCGCGATGAAAAGGGAGTGACGGTTGAACGGTTGATCCGAGGGCAGCTCATGATGGGGAGACTCCTATTTGGGGGGCTCTCCAGTCGACCATCTCCTCCGAAAGCAGGGAACCCCGTGATCGGGTTGGATGGGAAGCACGAGGTGTCCCCGCATGCCAGCGAGGAGTATTCCGAATTCCTGCTCCCCACGGGCTTCGACTTGGGAATCTCACAGGACATCGGCAGCGCATCCCGATCGACCCCCATGCAGCCCCCCAACCTGACACATCACAGGAGACGGTCTGGGCGGCCGGAGGGTGATCCAAAAAACCTCGCCAGCGGTGGGGCAGGGCGAGGATGAGGGCCAGGCGTGGACGACGAACTAGCGGCCGAGGTAGTGGCGCCGCAGGACCGTTTCGCCGAGCTTGCCCTGGGGGGTGTAGTCGCGCTCGGGATAGCCTTCGTGGCCGCGCATGTTGGGGAACCACTTCCACAGGAAGCCGCCGGCCCAGAAGGGCTGCGGCAGCCACGTCGAAAGCAGCGCCGATAGGCAGTTGGCCTGGGCCTCTTGGTTGATGGGCCGCGAGGAGATCGCCGACTCCAGCTCCCAGTTGCGCCAGCCGCTGCCGTCGACGCTGAGATAGCCAAACTCGGTAAACAGCACAGGCCGCTTATGTTGATTGGCATAGGCGGCTAATTTTTGTACGATAGGCTGCCAGGCGGCGGTCAGCGCAGCGACGCTTGGCGTCGGCTCGTTGACTAGGGGATAGTAGGCACCTAGGCCGATGTAGTCGAGCTGGGACCAGAACGGGACCTGTTCCCAGTCATCCCAGTTCGCTGAATAGGTTAGTTTTCCAGCATAAACCGCGCGGATCTCGGCGATGAGTGCGGTCCAGAAGGCGGGGCGCTTGCGCAGGGCTTGCCGGAATTCGGTGCCGATGCAGAAAAGCTCGGCGTGCTCTTCGGCGGCGAGCGCGGCGAAGGAAAGGATGTAGCGGCGGTAGTCGGCCTCCCAAGCCTGCCACTCGTCGGGCGACTGGAAATCGAGGCCGCCCGTCCAGCCACCCGGGACGTAGACCTGCGGCTTGACCATGACGTGCACGCCGGCAGCATGGGCCAGCCGCAGAGTCTGTCGCACGCCAGCCCGGCCTTCGCCCCACCACTGGCCGACGCCATCGGGAAAATGCACGCGGGCGCGACCAGGGCGCGTATACGCATAAGGCACAGCCGCAATCCAGTTCGCCCCGACAGTCTTAAGCGCCGGAATCGGGTCCTGATGAAAGGGTTCTGGCGGGGCGACGAGGGTGAGCCCTTTCACCTTTTCTGCGGGCTGATTGACAATGAATGAAGAGGGAAGAACTGGCGCATTCGGGCCGGCCAAGGCGCGGTCGCGACGGGCCAAGGAAAACAGCCATAAGCCAATGAACAGCCAGTGTCCAAGGTTGCGCATGCGTAGGCCGGGGGCGGCGCTCGGCCTAGCGACCCACCGGGCGACCATCGTCGCTGGAGGCGGCGGCCAGGGCTTGGCTGGATGGCGGACTGAGCACGGGAAGATCGCGTTCCAGCAGGAGCGGCGAGGGCGCGATGGTGGTCTGGAGCGGCGAGCCGGGGGGCGTCGCGGGCGGTGAGGAGCCGGCGACCTCGGATGCGGGGGGCGTGCCCGAGACCCCGGAGCGGTAGCGATTGAGCTCGGCTTGCAGCTTCTGAAGCGGGGGCCGGCCCGCCGGATCGCGGGCCAGGCAGGCCATCACCAGCTGAGCCACCGCCGGGGGCAGGTTGGGCACTAGCTCGCCGATGGGACGCGGCGTCTGGGTCAGCTGCTTGCGCATCTGCTTGACGATGTTCTTTTCGTTGCTGCCAAACGGCATGGCGCCCGCCAGCATCAGGTACAGCGTCACTCCGACGGAATACTTGTCGACGCGATGATCGGCGGGCTCGCTGGTTAAGCGCTCGGGGGCCATGAACTGCGGGTTGCCCGTCAGGTTGCGCGCGCCCGACATCTCGACAGATTCCTTGTTGTGCAGGAGCTTGGCGAGGCCGAAGTCGAGCACCTTAACGACCTCGCCTTGCGGGGTCTGCGATAGGAAGATGTTGGCGGGGCGGATGTCGCGATGCACGAGGTCGCGAGCGTGCGCGTACGACAGCACGTCGCAGACCTGGCTGATGATGGCGGCGCAGCGGGGGAGGGGCAGCGTGCCCTGCTGGCGGAGGAGCGAATCGAGGGTGCAGCCCTCCAGGTATTCCATCACCAGATAGGGCGTGATGCCGTCGCTGGTCCCGGCATCGTAGACGGCGACGGCGTTGGGGTGGGGAACGTGACAGCTGGCGACCCCTTCGATGGGAAAGCGCCGGCGGAGCTCCACCGACTCGGCGACGTCGGGATGCAGAACTTTGATCGCTACGGTGCGGCCCTCCGCGAGCTGCGTGCCCCGGAAGACCGCGCCAAAGCTGCCGCCGCCGATGAGCTGATCCAGGCGGTAGCGCCCATCGAGGATCGCCCTGGCTTCGACCCGGCGCTTGCTCGGCAGCACGAGCGGAACTTCTTGCGGCTTGGGCACTGGCAGGGCCGGCGACGAGATCGGGGCAGCGACCGCCAGGCGCGGGGCCTGACGACGCAGCACCGCCCGCATGCGGTCGAGCAAGACATCGAGATCGATCGGCTTGGTGATGTAGTCGTCGGCGCCGTGGGCCAGCGCGGAAACCAGATCCTCGCCGCTCGCTTTGGGGGTGGCGATGATCACCGGCAGTCCGGCCGTGCTGGCGTCGCCCCGCAGGCGCCGCAGAAACTCGATGCCATCGCCCCCCGACGTCGTGATGTCGAGAACGATCAGATCAAACGGCTGACTTCGTGAGAGCTGCAGCGCGTCGGCACCGTTCCCAGCCAAGGCAACGTGATAGCCGCGTCGCCCCAGCCTTCGGCCCAGCCCCGTTAGACTCTCCTGGTTGCCATCAACCAGTAGAACCCGCTCTCCAGGATCTTCTGCCACCTTCCTAGAGTAGCGAATCGTCGAGGCTCTGTGTGGGGATCGAGGTCAGATGTGGCGTCCGGATTGGCGATTTGGACCGGCCAAGCCGACGGGAGCGGCGACGGTACTTTTTTACGGCGGGCTGGTCGGGGTATCGTATAGCGTCAACCTAGCGACAGATGTGACGGCTCTCGGCACCGGAGTACAGGGGCAAACCCTGGCTGGAACTCCGGGTAAACCCGGGGCCGATGACTGATGGCCAGCACCGCCAAATTCTCCCCTCCTGAGCAGTTTGAGGAGTACCGCATCGTGCGACCTCTGGGGGGTGGCGCGATGGGTCAGGTGTTCCTAGCGCACGACACCTTGCTGGACCGGCCCGTCGCCATCAAGTTCATCGCCAATCTCGATGAAGCGGTGCAGCAGCTGGAGCTTCGCGAGCGCTTCTTCATCGAAGCCCGCGCCATCGCGCGTCTGCAGCACCCCAACGTCGTTTTGATCTACCGCGTCGGCGAGCTGCAGGGACGTCCCTACCTGGTATCTGAGTTTGTGCGCGGCGAGTCGCTAGACCGCATGGCCAAGCCCCTTACCTGGTCGCGAGTGCATCGCATCGGCATCGGCCTTTCGCGCGGGCTGGCCGCGGCGCATCGACGGGGCGTGCTGCATCGCGACATCAAGCCGGCGAACGCCATGCTGACCCATGAGGGCGAGGTGAAGATCCTCGACTTCGGGCTCGCCAAGCTCCTCGATCAGGCGCAGAGCCTGCGCTTCTCGGATCCGCATATGCCGATACCCGAGATCCCCGCGACGGCGTTTTCGGCGACGAGCGCCGGGCCGGATCCAGCGGCGGAGGCGCAGTCCGAGATCCCCGATGCGGTGGCGAGTGGCCTGGCCAAGACGATGCTGGGAGCGGGTAGCGCGGCCGATGTGCCTGTCCTGGCGGCGACGCTGGCCTCGTCGGCGGGACAGCGCTTGCAGCGGGAGGGCGGGCCGGCCTTTTCGGGCACCACGCCGGCGGTGATTGTCGGACGCGAGCTGACCGGTAGCCGCGGCACGGCCGGGGGCGCAAGCGGGCGCACCGGACAGACGACGCTGCCGCCTCTGGCCGATGGCTCGCTCGATGCGACGATGCTGCCCAGCCGCCAGACGCCGGCGGCGCCACCTTTGACGGCGCGGACACCGGTGAGCGTGCCCTCGATGATCAGCGCCGAGCGGGCCAGCGCTTCGCTGACGCATATCGGCGACGTGCTGGGCTCGCCGCTTTACATGGCCCCCGAGATTTGGCGAGGCGAGCCGGCTACGCGGCAGGCCGATATCTACTCGCTGGGCACGGTGCTGTATGAGCTCTGCGCCGGCCGAGCACCGCACGAAGGTGTGCCGCTGCCCGAGCTTCCGCTGCGGGTGCAGGACCACGATGCGCGACCCCTCGCCGAGATGGCACCCGACGCCGATCCGCGGTTCTGTGCCATCGTCGATCGCTGCCTGCGCCGCAACCCGGCCGAGCGCTTTGAGTCCGGCGATGCGCTGCGCGCCGCCCTGGAACAGCTGAGCGGCAGCGCAACGGTACACAGCCTGCCGGAAGGCAACCCCTATCGCGGCCTGCTGGCGTTTGAAGCGCAACACAAAGATCTGTTCTTCGGTCGGGCGGCGGACATCAGCGCCATCGTCGACCGTCTGCGCAGCGAGTCGTTGATCATCCTGGCCGGCAACTCCGGCGTCGGAAAGTCCTCGCTGGTGCGGGCTGGCGTGCTACCGCAGGTCGAGGCGGGGGCGCTGGGGCCAACTCACACCGTCACCATCGTGCCGGGCAAGCGTCCGATCGCGGCTCTGGCCTCGGCTCTTGCGCATGCCCTGGACCTGGAAGAGGGCAAGGTCAGTCGCGATCTGGAAGAGGATCCGCAGGCCCTGGGTCGGGCGCTACGCCAGCGCAATCGCCAGGGCAGCACGCCGCGCTGCCTGCTGCTTTTTATCGATCAGTTGGAAGAGCTGCTGACGCTCAGCGAAGCCGCCGGGCGCTTTGGCGAGGTGCTGAGTGCGCTGCTCGCCTACGCCCCCGACATCCGCGTGATCTCGACGGTGCGCAGCGACTTTCTATCGCGCCTGGTCACGGTGCCGGGGATCGGTCCCGAGGTGGCGCGCGCCCTGCACCTTATCAGCCCCTTGTCGAGCGATGCCCTGCGCGAGGTAATCACGCAGCCAGCCTTGGCCATGGGCTACGCCTTTGAGTCAGCCGCGCTGGTCGAAAGCCTGGTCTCGGCCAGCAGCCAGAGCGATGGCAGCCTGCCGCTTCTGCAGTTCACGCTGTCGCTGCTGTGGGAGGCTCGCGACCCTGAGCGGCGCATCATTCCGGCCGCTGCGCTGGCCGCCATCGGCGGGGTCGGCGGTGCCCTGGCCCGTCACGCCGACACGGTGTATGAGCGCCTGCTGCCCAAACAGCGAGCCGCCGCGCGTCGCATCCTCGGCCAGCTGATCACCGTCGAGGGCACCCGGGCGAGACAGCGTCGAGACGAGCTGATTGGCAACTCGCTGACCTTGTCGGGGCATGCCTTGGCCTTGGCGCACGCCGATGCGCGCGATGACTCGATCGCTGCCCTGGATGCGCTGACCGCCGGCCGCATCGTGGCGGTGCGAGTCGACGAATCCGGGGAGGGCAGCGCCTACGAGATCGCTCACGAGTCGCTGCTGGCCAGCTGGGGCAGCCTGCGCGTCTGGCTGGCCGAGGATGCACACCTGCGTGCCCTGCGCCAGCGCTTGACGCAAGCCGCCTCTGACTGGGAGCGCTTGGGGCGAACGCGCGAGCTCTTGTGGCGTCGCCGTCAGCTCGACGAGGCCCTGGCGCTATCGACGG
>DAORCZ010000228.1:0-7300 GCA_035345735.1 Pseudomonadota bacterium
CGAAGGACCCCGTCGTTTCCGTTGCTCGCTCGCGGCAGATGATCGAAGCGCTGCGTGCCCTGGGCAGTCAGCCTCGGTATTCCGAGCTACCGGAGGTTGAGCACGACGCTTGGAACGTGGCGTTTGCGCACCCCGACCTGCGGCCGTGGCTCTTTGGTCAGCGATGTGAGTAGCGAGGGTTCGCCGGACGGCGAGACTAAAACAGCGTGATCACGACCTTGTCGGCCATGAGCGCAGTGGAGTAAGCCTTGATCGGCGTTGCAGCAGGACCGACAAGAACTTTTCCGTCGGTGCCAAACGTTGAGCCGTGGCAGCCACAGCGGAAGTTTTTCGGCGTCTTCTGGTAGTGCGCGACGCAGCCAGCATGCGTGCACTTGGCGGCTACCGTCACCACAGTGGTCTGGTCGACGCGAGCCACTGCGAGGATCTCGGCCCAGCCGCTGGGAGTCCCCACCCACTCTTCTCCGACCGTCTGCAGCAGGGCCACGGCGGGGTCGGCCGCGAAGGGAAGCTCGACCTTGCCGTTTACGACCTTGGCCTGGAACTTGGGCATGGCCGGCGGACCGCACAGCGGGGGCGTCAGCAGATCGACCACGACCTGCTGCTTCGCCGAGTCGAACGTCGCGGTGAAGGCCTGCAGGGCATCGGTCGGTGGACCGCTCATCACTGCCCCCAAGCACTTTGCACCGTCATCCTTGGCGTAGAAGCGACCGTCGTGGCAGGGACAGGCGATGTTCTTCGCGACGGCGTCGTAGTTCACGAAGCAAGCGGCGTGCGTACAGACCGCCGTGACCGCCACCCACTCGGGCAGATCGCTGGCACTGCCGCGATGGACCAACAGCACGCCGTTCGAGGGCAGCGGACGGCGCAGTCCGCCCGGCGTGTTGTAGCGCAACAGCACCGCGGCTCCTGCGTCTTTGAGAAAACTGTACTGACTTAATGAAACCGAAATCTGTCCGTACGTTGCGGAGTTGTCATTCGTATCGACGACGACCGAGATTTCCTTCGGCGGCGCCACCAGCATCGACTCCGGAGTGCCACAGTTCGCCATCAGACCAGCCGCTGCGAAGCTGGCACCGCCGGCGGCAGATCTGCAAAGTAAGTCTCTTCTGCTCAGGGCCATCTTGTTATTCCTAGGTGACGGGTTATGCAGAGCGACGTGTCCAACCGTGGCAAGCCTACTTATCGACGGAAGAACACCAGATTCAGATTGATAGAGTGCAGGCCGGTATCGCGCTGGCCGGTGGTTAGCGTTTCACCGCCCGACTTGACCAGTCGCTGGATCTCGGGATCGCGGTCGCGCGCCAAGCGCTCGGGCACGCTGCCTTCGACATAGGTGCTGCTGGTCGACAGCAAACGATAGGTCAGCTCGACCTCGAAGCCAGGCAGGATGCGTCCTGCGATGCCACCGCCGACGTAGTAGCCGTTCGACTGCTTGTGGTCCGCGTCACGCAGACCGGGATTTTCGACGCGTACGCCGATCGGGATGTAGCCTCCGTCGACTCGCAGGCCAAAGCCGGGGACAAACTGCGACTGGAACTCGATGATGCCGCCCACGCTGGGGCCGTAGAAGAGCTCCTGGGGTAGAGCGGTCGAGGCGTTGAACTCGGGGATGAAGCCGAGGACCTGCAAGCCACCGCGCGCCCGAACGGACATCTCGAAGCGTTTGGCTATCCGGAAATACCCGCCGAAGCTCAGTCCGGCATCAGCGTCGTGCGCGGTTACCGGCAGCTCCTGACGCGCTGTATGCAGCGGCACTGTCGTCGCGGCGCCCCCCTGCCCCTTGCCCGGAACCGAGTCGCGATCCGGCAGCTGAATGACAATCGAGCTGCCACCTGCGAAGCGATAGCCGGCGTCGACCCCGACGCGCAGCCATTTGTAGCCGAAGACGTAGCCGACCCGCGTCTGCAGCGATAGCCCCGGCAGCATGTCGACGTGGTAGTTGTAAAGCTCTGGCACCAAGCCCGAGCTCGTCGTGCCGCGCATTGCCGAGTTCAGCAGCGCAGCGCCGCCGCCAATGCTCAGGCTGAAGCCACGCAAGCCATCGCGCGGCAGCTTGGGCACCGTCGGTTCAGCCGCAGTGTCACTGCCAGCTTCACTTGGCGGATCCTTCTGGGCGACCACGGGGGGCGGAGCAGGTGTCGCAACCGGCTCGGGGGAGGGAGGCGGTGTCGCCGCAACCGGCGGAGCGACGGGCTCAGGCGGCTTCTCAGGCGGCTTGGCAGCAACCGCCTTCGGATCCGTGCCCCCTGACTTGGTGTCGCCTCCCCCTGACTTGCCGTCCGAGCCTGGCTTGTCTCCGCCTGAGCCAACCGGCCCCATAGCGATCGCCGTGTCGGACGCTGGCAGGCCGTCGAGAACGTCCGCCGGGACCCAGCCTTCGACCTTGCCCTTGCGGACCTGCACCCACTTCCCATCGGACGAACGCGAGACGTAGTCGAGCTTGTCCTTCTTCTTGAGGTGCTTGACTACCTTTGCCAGGTCATTTCCTTCGGCGCGGAGATCCGTCTTGTCTTTGGTGACGACCTTGGCGTCTTTCGCATCGGCAGCCTTGCCAGCCGGGGCCGCGGCTTCAGCTTCGTCCTTCTTCTTCCGGGCACCGACTTCGCTGGCCGGCAGAATCAACAGTGCGGCACCAAACAGGGCGCCGAGGCTATGCACGCTCCGCATCTATTTGCCCCCAGGACAGGTGGACGTCGACATCGAATCGAAGTTCGCTCCCAGCTGTACCCAGCACAGCCAGCGCAGGTAGGTGGGATGGTTGGTATCCGGGAAGTAGAAGTTGCCACCGACGTGTGGCGTCCCGCCTTTGCCAAGATCCAGCGGCTTCGAGATGAGCTTGCTATTCGTCGGAGCCGCCGTATCCACCCGAGCCTTCACCTGGGTGTAGTTCGCCATCAGCTTGGTCATGTCCTGCGCCGACATGTCCTGCAGGGCCATCAGCCCCGTCGGGTTGGTGCCGCCGTGGCAGCCCGATACCTGGTTGGTGCAACCCAGGCCAGTCCCCGCATCGAGGTCTTTGTAGACATCTAGGAAACCGAGGGTCGCCGGCAGCTGATAGCTGCTCATCATCTGCATCGGCGGCGCCCCGACTCCATCGTTCAGCTTCAGCTCTCCCTGACAGCCCGCGAGACCGACAAGGCCTACCTGAAGCACTACAAAACACCGAAAAAATGTCTTCTTTCTCACAATTAGAGCGTATCATGATCGACCTCTCCAGAGTGGAAAGCGTGAATTCCTGCGTGATTTTCAATACTTGACGATGTGAAGCGCTAGGTGGCAGGGTCATGCTCATGCTTTTTCGAGTCATGCGCACATGGGTAGTTGGGTTCTCGTTCTGCGCGGCGAGCCTATGCGCTGGCTGCAGCCTATCCCCCGCAACTCACGGAAATGGGTTACCCAGAATCAGCCGCTACACCAATCCGCTTCAGCTGGAGTGGGCGCTTTCTCGATACTCCACCTTGGCCGGCAACAACACCGAGAACTCGCAGACGCTGGTCCGCCAGGCCTGTGAGGGCTGGCGACAGATGACTTTTGACCTCGCGAGTGCGCGTCAGTATCCCCTGTTGCTGCGGATGAGCGCCGAGGCCTCTGGGTTGCTGGCAGCTATCGACGAACTGCCGGCGGCGATGAACCGCCATCCACTGCCCTCGTCGTGTCTGCCGCCTCCAGAGCCGAGCCCGGTGGTCGCTCCGCCCGCCATGGCACCCGCGAGCGGGCCGACCCCTGCCAACCCGACTAGCCCACTGGTCCAGGCCACTGGGGCTGACGCCACACCAGGCCCAGCGGTAACCGTTGCGGGGGTCGCCCAGGCCATGCCCTCAGCTGACACTCCCCCTGCGTCAGGCCCCACGGCTCAGGCCCCCTGGCCACCGCCACCACCGATGGTCACACCGCCCGCCGCAGCACCGACCGCCGTCGTGGTTGAACAGACCCTAGCGCGTGCGACCTCCTCTGAGCGAAAGCCCTCCGGGGGCGCAGATGAGGCGCAAGTTCTTTGGGAGCGACTCATGGCAGCGAGTGGCGTGGGGACCACAGCGGCCGAGCTGACCTCCGGCCGCCCAGGGGCGGCGAACCTACAGGAACTGTCGGTGCTTGCAGACAGTTCCTTTCCGGCCATTCGCCTACGGGCCCGGTTTCATCTACTTGGGCAGTGCGCACGAGCCATCGCTACCGCCGAACGTCTTGGCCAGTCTGAGTCCGCGGCTCCCTACTGCATGGGCCGGAAGGGCAACGAACCCCTCCGGGTCACCCAGTCGCGACTCCTACACTCGATGCTGAGCGCTTGGCGCGGTCGCGGCGCCGAACCACTCAGCGACTCCATTGTTGCCCTCGCGAGCTTTGCCGCCCGCGACAACCCAGTGCTCGATGGGCCTCGAATCGGCCGCTAGCCCTCGGGGATTTTGGCCAGGAACTGGCCGCCCCCGGTTAGGCGTGCTAGCGTCCGTCTTCGTCTAGAAATCTCTCTCTTTCCTTTCTCCATGCCCTAAGGGAATCAAGGAGCCCCGCCCACATGCGCAAGCCTCCGCTCCGCAACGCTCGTCAGACTGCCGGGTACCCCGTGCAACCGCACGGCTACTTCCGCAAGGTGAGCGACGACGGAAGCGCAATCGTAGAAGGTGAGGAGTCGTTTGCTGACCTCTTTGCGGCATCGCTGAGTTCTCCGCGCAAGGCCGTGGCCCGTCGCGACCCCGAGCTTGGAGATCTGGTACAGGGCGAGATTGTGCAAATCGCCGCAGAGTTTGCTTTCCTCGACATCGGCGGCAAGTCGGAGGCCATGATCTCTCTTGATGAGCTCCGCAATGACGCGGGAGAGCTCACGGCAAAGATCGGCGACAAACTGGAAGGCCACGTCGTCGCAGTGGGAGGCAAGGAAGGTGGCCTCGTTATCAGTGGTCGAGTACAGCGAGGCACAGGGCTCAGCGACCAACTTCGACAGGCGTATCAGCAGGGAGCCCCCGTCCAAGGTCTCGTGACCGGCGCCAACAAAGGCGGGCTCGACATCGATCTCGGCGGCGTACGAGCGTTTCTTCCCTCGTCACAGATCGACCTGCGCTACTGCCAAGATCACACTACCTATATCGGCCGAGCCCTGACCCTACGGGTTATCCGCTTCGATGAAGAATCGCGGACGGTCATCGTCTCTCGACGAGCAGTTCTGGAAGTAGACCAGCGGGCCCAGGCCGAAGAGAACAAGTCGCGCCTACGCATCGGGGCTGTGTTCAGCGGCACGCTCGTCGCTGTTCAAGAGCCCAATGCCATCGTTGATCTTGGAGGCATCGATGGATTCGTGCCCACCGCCGATATCCTGACCGCCCTCCGAGCCGCCGGTCGCACGGAAGAAACCATCAAGCTGGGCCAGCGTGTCGAAGTCGAGGTGCTGAATATCGAGCATCGCACGCGCAACGACCCCTACCTGAGCAGCCTTCAGGGCAGCCTCCGCATCTCTCTGCAGCTTCGTTCGCTGCTCGCCGACCCGCTCGACGAAATGTTGGGCAAGCTCTCTGAGGGACAGCACGTATCCGGCCGGATCGTCCGACTGGAGCCGTTTGGCGCGTTCGTCGAGCTACAGCCCTCTGTCGAGGGTCTAATTCACGTCTCGGCGATGAGCGAGCGACACATTGCCCATCCGCGCGAGATCTTGGCCTTGGGTCAGGAGCTGACCGCCACGGTGATCAGCGTCGATCGCGACCGTCGCCGTATTGGGCTGTCGTTGATCGAAGAGATTCGGGCTGCCCAAGCGGCTGTCGCAGCCAAGCTGGTGCTTGGTACGCGAGCCCGTGTCCGCATCGAGCGCATCGAACCGAACGGCGCCTTGGTACGGGTAATCGTCGCCGATGTGGAAGAAAGCTCGTATCCGCGCGGACTTATCCCCAACGGCGAGCTCAACGTTGCGCGAGGCAGCGATATCAAGCGGCTTTTCCCGGTTGCGCGCGAGCACGTGGCCGTGATTCAAAACGTCGACAGCGAGGGTCGGGTCCGGCTTTCGCTGCGAGCTGCTGCTGAACTCGATCGAACTGAAGCCGCCGCCGCTGCAGAGCTAGCCCGCCAAGAAGCGCTGGCGCTAGCCGCCGCTGCTCAGGCAGCCCGAGCAGTCTCCGCGGCCGAGGAAGCAGAGGCTCTTGCGAGCAAGAAGAAATCCCCTCGCAGCCGCAAGACACCCGTACCGCCGGCGACGGAATCCATCGCAGCCGCGGTGGCAGATGCGGAAGGGGATGCCGAGCCGAAGAAGAAGGGCCTAGTGCGTCGAAACAAGGCGGCGGTCACGGACACCGCAAGCGGCGCCACCGACGGAACTGGAGCAAGCACGACGCGCCCTGTGAGTCGTACCAAGCGTCCCCGAGCCGCCTCAGACCTCGTGACCGGTTCCACGGTGTCTGAACCGCCCGCGGCTGCTGAGGCCGTCGCTCTATCCACCGCCAAGTCCCGCCCGTCCCGCAAGAAGGCAGAGGTACAGGCTGCCGAACACCTCGCCGCAACGGCCGCTGATGCTGCATCGCAGGCCACCCAGGCCGCGGCCGCTGAGGCGACCAAGTCTGCCAAGAAACGCGTCCGCAAAACCGCCTAAGCCCCCGCCCCCCCGGCGACATTTTCATGAGGTATCTCATGTCCACCGTTGTTCTGGACCACAGGGGGGACGCTCCCCAGACCCGCCGCCCGGCGGCCCTGCTCAGTATCTGTGCACTCGCCGTCCTCCTAACGGTGAGCGCTGGCTGCAGCCGCTTCCGTTCCGGAACACTGGGAGCGCGCGACGATCTCGCACTGGTCCCGCGCGAGACTGCGGGCATCTTCATGCTCAACGTCAAGCAAGCCCGCGGCAGCAAGCTCTGGCAGCGACTGAACGAGCTGCGCGAAAAAGACCCCACCGCCAAAAAGGAATATCAGGAGTTTTCTGCGAAGTGCGGCCTGGATCCGCTGCAGCAGATCGACAGCGTGTTCTTGGCCTTGCCCGAAAACGCGCAGGACAGCCGGGAGTACGCTCTGCTGATGCGGGGCCGCTACGCGCCGGATCAGATCTCGGCCTGTGCCAAGCGTGTGGCGCAAGACTCTGGCAAATCGCTGACCGAGGCGGAGTACGGCGGAATCAAGTACCTGGCCGAAAAAGAGCAGGGCCCTGCTTTGGCCGTGTTGGGTAAGCGGGCGGTGGTCATCGCCGGGCCCAGCTGGCTCAAGCGAGTCATCGATCTGCACACCGGCAAGGTGGCCGTCGACTCAAGCGCGCGCGACAACCCGCAGCTCGTGCCACTGTTCGGTCGTACTCGCACCGGGGATGCCTTTTTCTGGGCAGGTCGGACCTCTG
>DAORCZ010000228.1:7400-9948 GCA_035345735.1 Pseudomonadota bacterium
CTGTTCGGTCGTACTCGCACCGGGGATGCCTTTTTCTGGGCAGGTCGGACCTCTGCGGCGATGCAGGAACGGCTGCGCGGCTGGGCTCCGCTCGGGGCTGCGGGTTCGTTGCAAAGCAGCTCTGGCTCCGTCGATATCGCCAAAGGCGTGGGAGTCCATGCCGACCTCGACTTCGCCAACGAGCAGGACGCCGCCAGCATCGGAGCAGCCGCGAACCAGCAGCTTGCTTCACTGAAGCAGGACGCTCGAGTTCAGCTCTTTGGCTTGAGCAGCTACCTCGACACGATCCGCTTCACAACGGCCAAGAACACCGTGGCTTTTGACCTACGCATGACCGACCAGCAACTTGACGATCTCATCACCCGCTTGTCTGGCATCCTCAAGAGCGTAGGACTGAGCCCAGGCGGAAACTGAGCCCCTACCCCTGGCGACCACCGTGCGAAGCTAGCGCCCCAGGCCGGCTTCACGTCGCCGAGCGGCCATCACCGAGCGCGCTCCAACAGGGGCCCAAGACAACTCCCCAGCTGGTCCAAGACATCCCATCTATTTCGACGACAGAAGGAGCCCTCCCATGGCTTTGTCCCCTGATACACGTGCGCAGATTGAGCAGACCCTGTCCCAGCACAAGATTGTGCTGTTCATGAAGGGCAATCGACACATGCCACGCTGCGGCTTTTCGGCCCAGGTGGTCTCGATCCTCGACGGTTACGCAGTCGAGTATCACAGTGTCGACGTCCTGGCGGACGCTGCCCTGCGCGAAGGAATCAAAGAGTTCGGCAGCTGGCCCACTATTCCTCAGCTCTACTATCAGGGCTCACTGGTCGGCGGCAGCGACATCGTCAAGCAGCTCGACGAGAGTGGCGATCTGCTCCCCACGCTGGGCATGAAAGCGGTCGAGATCAAGGCACCGCAGATCAGCCTTACGGCAGGCGCCGTCACAGCGATTCGCGAAGCCAGCAAGGAAGCCGAGCCAGGTCAGCACCTCCGAATGGAGCTCAAGCAGGGCGGACGCAATATTGATATGTACTTCGATAACGCTCAGCCCAGCGACCTGCGTGTGGATCATGGGGGTCTTACGCTGCTATTCGATCGCGCCTCCGCGCGGTTGGCCAACGGCCTAGCGATCGACTTCGTGGATGGACCACAGGGGGGCTTCAAGATCGACAACCCCAACCTGCCAGCGAGGGTGCGTCAGCTCAGTGCCCCCGAGCTAAAGGCTAAGCTGGACCAGAAGATGCCACTGCGACTGTACGACGTTCGTGGTGCGCAAGAGCGAGCCATCGCGCAGATTGCAGGCTCGGTGCCCTTCGATGCCCAAGCCGCGGCTGAGTTGGAAGGCTTGCCGAAGGACACCACGCTGGTCTTTGTCTGCCACCACGGCATGCGCAGCCAAGCGGCCGCAGAGCAGATCATCTCGCGCGGGTTCCGCAACGTGTACAACCTACGCGGCGGCATCGACGCGTGGTCTTCCGAAGTCGATCCCCGCATCCCGCGCTACTAGCGCCCCCCGCTCCGCCCGCACCCATCCCGCCACAGCGTCGGCCCCCCCTGTTCGCTGGCGTCAGGCGCCCCTCAGTACGTTCATCTTTGCGCCCCCTCCGCTGCGTAACACCGCCGGTCTGTCCCTGGGGCAACCGGCGTGTTTGGTTTGCGTTCCGCTAGCCGCGCTTGCGCAGCAGCATAAGGTCGCAAGGGCTCGACCCGCCGTAGTTGAACTGGTCGACCAAATCCCAGCCCTCACGACGCAGTGCCTGAATGAGTAGCGTCGGATCGTAGCGACGCCCGTAGTACACCGAAAACTCTCTCTCTCCGCCAGCGGAGCGCACCACCGCTCGCAGATCGACGCCGTAACTGCCCGGGATCGCGCAGCTCATGTCGAGCGTCGGCACGATGTCGACCTCGCACTTTTCTGATCCGTAGCGGCGGAAGGGCCCGGCCAAAAACTCATCCCAGCGATTCACCAAGTCGGAGGAGCGCCGCCCCGAAAGCGTCGGATCTTTGGCCATGATCTCGTCGGGGCGGTCAGCCGGAGCGTAGCCCATGCGGCAGTCGATGAGCAGCAGATCGCCGGCCGCAAAGCCGACCAAACTGTTGCGCATGAAGCGCAGCTCGTTCTCGAGGTTGCTGAACGTGTGACCCAGCATCGTAATCAGGCGGCGACGGTGCGCCCGACGCGGCGAGTACAACAGCTGCCCATAGCGCGGCAGGTGATGGAAGTTGCCCTGGATGGCGAAGACCGCCCCGCCGTAATCCGCCAGCACCTCGGCGGCATGACGATACGCGACACTCAGCAGCGGCTGACTGATGTCGAGCAGGTACAGCCGCAGGTCCGCGTGGCCGGCTTGCACGAGCAGCTGTTTGACCAGCCAGACCTCGTTCCGCGCGCTCCCTGGTCCGAGGGCAATCATGTCGATGCCGGTGTTGCCGACATAGCGCAGAATTCGCGCGGCGCAGCGGTCGAGCGGCATGCTCGACTGCATCGCGTCGTAGTCTTTCTGCTCGGCGATGGCGCACCAGTGAGCCGCGCTCATATGGTCCATGTACAGAT
>DAORCZ010000229.1:0-2163 GCA_035345735.1 Pseudomonadota bacterium
TGCCCGCTGCCTGACTCGGACAAGGACGGCATCATCGACCGCGACGACAAGTGCCCGTACGAGCCAGGCGTCAAGGAGTACAACGGCTGCCCGGCGCCGCGGAAGTTCATCAACGTCACGGACAAGAAGATCGAGCTGCTGCAGAAGATCCTCTTCGCGACGAACAAGGCCGACATCAAGCCTGCGTCGTTCGATCTGCTGAACGAAGTGGTCGACGTGATGAAGCGCCGCGAGAAGATGCGCGTGCACATTGAAGGCCACACCGACATCCGTGGCACGCTGCAGTGGAATATGAAGCTGTCGCAGATGCGTGCTGAGTCGGTGAAGCAGTACCTGATCCAGAAGGGCGTTGCCGCCGACCGCCTGACCTCCGAGGGCTACGGCCCGACGCGGCCGGTGCCGGGCTGCGAGAACGATAAGACCACGGTGTGCTTCGACAAGAACCGTCGCACCGAGTTCGTCATCGTCGAGCAGTAGGCTCGCTGAGCGCGGAGACGCTCCTCCGCGCTGCCCTTCCCTGCCGTCGTCCTTCCCTCTCTTCCCGCAAAAAACAAAAACTCCCCCGCCGGCGCTAATGCCCGACGGGGGAGTTCTGCGTTTGTTCGCCGACGAGCTTCTTACAGACTACGGATCGCTTGCCGCGCCGCTGTCAGTGTCTGATCAATCACCGCGTCGCTGTGTGCTGCTGAGACGAAGGCGGCTTCGAACTGCGATGGCGGTAGATAGACTCCGTGATCCAGCAGGGAATGGAAGAAGCGGGCGAACCGGGCGCTGTCGCTGCGTTTGGCATCGGCGTAGTCAAAGACCGGCTGTTCGTTGAAGAACAAGGTGAACATCGAGCCGACCTGGTTTACCGACACGCCAAAGCCCGCTTGCCGAACGATCTCGGCTAGGCCGTCGGCCAGCGATGTAGTTGCTTGAGCGAGACGTGGATACAGGTCCGGCCGGGCGGCCAAGAGTTCGATCTGCTTCATGCCGGCCGCAACGGCAAGCGGGTTGCCCGAGAGCGTGCCTGCCTGGTAGACCGGGCCACTGGGGGCGATGCGCTCCATGACGTCGGCGCGACCGCCGTAGGCCGCCAGCGGCATGCCACCGCCGACGATCTTGCCAAGACAGGTGAGGTCGGGCGTGATGCCGTAGAGCGCTTGAGCCCCCCCGAAAGCCACCCGGAACCCGGTCATGACCTCGTCGAAGATGAGGAGCGAGCCGTGGCTTCGCGTGAGCTCAGCGAGGGCCTGCAGGTAGCCGGGCCGGGGCGGGACACAGCCCATATTGCCGCACACCGGCTCGACGATGAGCGCGGCGATTGTGCTCTGTCCGTGCTCGTCGCGGTGCTCGGCGAATAGGTGCTGCATGGCGGGCAGATCGTTCCAGGGGACGGTTAGCGTGTCCTGCGCTGCCCCGGGGGTGACCCCCGCCGAGCCGGGTATGCCGAGCGTTGCTGCCCCCGAGCCCGCCGCGACCAGCAAGGCATCGGCATGGCCGTGGTAGGCGCCGTCGATCTTGACGATCTTGTGGCGACCGGTGAACCCGCGTGCCAGACGAAGTGCCGACATCGTCGCTTCGGTTCCCGACGAGACCAGGCGCACGCGCTGCATGGACGGCACTGACCGACAGAGGAGCTCGGCGAACGCAACCTCCCGCTCAGTCGGGGCACCGAAGCTGGTGCCTGACCCGGCGGCCGCGACGATGGCGGCGATGATCTCGGGGTGGGCGTGGCCGAGTAGCATCGGTCCCCAGGAGCCGACGTAGTCGATGTAACGATTGCCGTCCGCATCGATGAGGAAAGCGCCCTCAGCGGCCGCGAAGAAGACCGGATCTCCACCGACCCCGCGAAAGGCGCGAACCGGCGAATTGACGCCGCCCGGAATCACGCTGCGGGCTCGCCGGAACAGGCTCTGGGATGCGGCGCGAGAGGTAGTCTGAGACGGCGTTTGCGAGATTTTCGACATGCTCTCTTGTGCCACGAAACCGCGGCGGCACGGAAGGGAGAGTCCGCGACATTCGTGGTAGCATGCCGCTCATGACGAGCACCAAAGACCCGTTTTCGGCCTATGCCACGCTGACGACTGCCCACGGTACCGTGGGGTACTACCGCCTAGAGGCCCTGCGCGCGCACTGCCCGCAGCTGGAGAAGCTGCCGTTTTCGATTCGCGTGCTCTT
>DAORCZ010000229.1:2263-9930 GCA_035345735.1 Pseudomonadota bacterium
GTGCGCGTCGAGTTCGATCGCAACCGCGAGCGCTACACCTTCCTGCGCTGGGGCCAGAACGCGGTGCGCAACTTCCGCGTCGTGCCGCCAGCCTCGGGCATCGTGCATCAGGTCAACTTGGAGTACCTGGCGCGCGGCGTCATGACCAAGGCAGGGCCGCACGGCCACCCCGTCGCCTATCCCGATACCGTGGTGGGCACCGACTCGCACACGACGATGATCAATGGCCTGGGCGTGGTCGGCTGGGGCGTCGGCGGCATCGAAGCGGAAGCGGTCATGCTGGGCCAGCCGCTGTTCATGCTGACGCCGCAGGTCATTGGCTGCCGTCTGCACGGCCGGCTGCGTGAAGGGGTGACGGCGACGGATCTGGTCCTCACGCTGACCCAGCTCTTGCGCAAGAAGGGCGTGGTCGACAAGTTCGTCGAGTTCTGCGGTTCGGGCATGGCGACGCTCTCGCTGGCCGATCGCGCAACGATCGCCAACATGGCTCCCGAGTACGGCGCCACCATCGGCTTCTTCCCGGTGGATGATGCGACGCTGGAATACCTGCGAGCGACCGGTCGCTCGGCGAACGACATCGATCTGGTCGAGCGCTACAACCGAGCCCAGGGCCTGTTCCGCACCGACGAATCACCAGAACCGGTGTTCACCGATCTGGTCGAGCTGGACCTGGCCACCGTCGAGCCAAGCCTGGCAGGTCCGAAGCGGCCGCAGGATCGCCTGCCGCTGCCCACCGTCAAGAGCGCCTTCCGCAAGGCCCTCACCGCTTCCGTCAAGGAGCAGGGCTTCGCGCTGTCGGCTGCCGACCTGGAAAAGAAAGCGACGGTCGCGGTGCACGGCGGGAAAGCGACGGCCGAGCTACAGCACGGCGCTGTGATCATCGCCGCGATCACCAGCTGCACCAATACCTCGAACCCGTCGGTGCTGATTGCAGCCGGCCTGCTGGCCAAGAAGGCCGTCGAAAAGGGCCTGCACGTCGCGCCCTACGTGAAGACCAGCCTGGCACCAGGCAGCAAGGTGGTGACGGAATACCTGACCCGCGCCGGCCTGCTGCCCTATCTGGAAAAGCTCGGCTTCTACGTCGTCGGCTACGGCTGCACGACCTGCATCGGCAACAGCGGTCCGGTCGACGAAGCCATCGACAAGGGCGTGGCGGCGAGCGGTGTTGTGGCCGCGGCCGTGCTCTCGGGCAACCGCAACTTCGAGGGCCGCATCCATCCTCAGGTGAAGGCCAACTACCTTGCCTCGCCGCCGCTGGTCGTGGCCTACGCACTGGCGGGCAGCGTCGACAAGGACCTGAGCAGCGAGCCGCTCGGCAGCGGGCAGGATGGCCAGCCGGTCTTCCTGCGCGACATCTGGCCGACGCACGCCGAGGTCAAGAGCGTGCTCGCGAGCAGCATCACCCCCGCCATGTTCCAAGAGAGCTACGCCACCGTCTTCGAGGGCCCACCCGAGTGGAAACAGGTAGCGGGCGCTGCCGCCTCGGACCTGTACGCGTTTGAAGACAGCTCGACCTACATCCAAGAGCCACCGTTCTTCACCACCATGGGCCTGCGGCCCGACGCCATCGTGCCGATTCGCGACGCTCGCGTGCTGGCCTTGCTGGGCGACTCGGTGACCACCGATCACATCTCGCCGGCGGGTGACATCCCTACCTCGGGTCCGGCGGGCGAGTACCTGCGCGGCCACGGCGTCAGCAAGGTCGACTTCAACAGCTTTGGCGCGCGGCGCGGCAACGATCGCGTCATGGTGCGCGGCACCTTCGCCAACATCCGCCTCAAGAACCTCTTGGTCCCCGGCGTCGAGGGTGGCGTCACCGTGCACCTGCCAAGCGGCGAGCGCCTGAGCATCTTTGATGCCGCGCAGCGCTACCAGAAGGACGGCACCCCGCTCGTCATCCTGGCCGGCAAAGAGTACGGCACCGGAAGCTCACGCGACTGGGCAGCCAAGGGGACGCTTCTCCTGGGTGTGCGCGCCGTCATCGCCGAGAGCTTCGAGCGCATCCATCGCGCCAACCTCGTCGGCATGGGCGTGCTGCCGCTGGTCTTCGAGCCGGGCCAGAACGCCGAAAAGCTGGGCCTGACTGGGCGTGAGCGCTTCAGCATTCGTCTGCCCGCCGAGCCCCAGCCGCGACAGAGCGTGCAGGTCGATGTCCAGCGCGAAGACGGCAGCACGTTCTCGTTCCAGGCTCGCTCGCGCTTGGATACGCCGATCGATGTTCGCTACTACCAGAACGGCGGCATCCTGCAGACCGTGCTGCGCGATCTCATGGCTCGGCCGGCCGCTGCGCAGTAGCCGCGGGGTAGTCGCTCAGCGCGGCAGCTTCAGCTGAATGCGCGGGCTGGTGGCCCGAGCGTTGCCGTCGCTGGGAAGCTCGCTGGCGCGGACTCGCTCGGGGGCGATTCCGCCTTGCACCAGGTACTCGCGGATGGCGATTAGCTGCGCATCCATGCCGCTTGTCGTCGCCGCTTCGATGCGTAGCTGGTGTAGCTCGGGGTGGTGGATCAGCAGATCGATCACCTCGTCAAGTTGGCGCTGGCTGGTTGGCGTTAGTTGCAGCGGCTGGCTATCGGCGACGAAGGTCAGTGGCTCCGCCAGCAGGACCTCATCGGCGGTTAGGGCCACGCGTGGCGGTCGCGGTCGGGACAGCAGGCGCAGGTTGAGCAGCCGCTCTTCGCCGGGACTCAGCACGATCAGAAGCTCGCGCGATAGATAGCCCAGCGCGTCGATGCGCAGGCGCCACGCGCCGGCCGAGACCCGCGCCAGCCACTGTGCCGGCTGTGCCGCCGCCGTTGCGGGCTCAAGCGCCAGACTGTGCCCCGTGCGCGTCAGCGAGACCAATGCGTTTGAGATCGGCGCCTCGCTGTCATCGCGCACCGAAACCAGCACGCGAGCCGGCAGGGCGCGCGCCGCGATCTCCAGATCCAGATCCGACACGATCTCTTCGCCGGCCCGGACAATCAGCGTCGTACGGGTCGTCAGGTGATCGCTGCGGCTGGCTTCCACATCGACCGATCCGGCGGGCAGCGGGCCGCTCTCAAACTCGCCGCGCGCGTTGGTCAGAAGAGCGTTCTGAGGCATGCCGACGAAGCGCACGATGGCTCCCGGCAGAGGTGTCCGGCTGGCACGGTCGCGCACTACGCCGCGCACCGATCCCGGGGCCGGCACCGTCGAGACCGCGGGTGTCGCAGTCGTGCCGCGCTCGGTCTCGTCCTTGGTCGCCTCGCCCCGTCGAGCTCCCTGCAGGTCGAAGGCAAAGCTCAGCGCGCCAAAGCCCGCCACCTGCGGCAGCTTCGCGCCCATGATGTAGCCCCAACTCGACAGCGCCACCTGCATACCCAGGTCGATCGACACCAGCCACGGCAAAAGCAGCCGCGCTCCCGCCGACAGCACCTGACCGACGCGATCTTCGGATGCCGCAACCACCGACGCCGGCACCTGCGCCATCAGCTGAGCACGCAGCACTGCATCGCCGCCGCCCGTCACCAGCGACAGCGAATAGGTCAGCGCCGGCATCAGCCAGACCTGGTTGGCGATGGCGAAGCGCAGATCCATCCCCAGCCCAAACTCCAGGCGCGGCTGGCCCACGTCATACGAAGCGCTGTAGATCAGGCGTGTCGCCAGGCAGGCGCTCTGCCCCTGCGCCATACAGTCGAGCGCGCTCACGATCTCGCTGCTGCGATCGTGCAGGTAGCCCAGGCGCAGCGATAGCCGCAGCGGGACGGCCCGAAAGCGCGGCAGCTTGCCTAGCTCAAGTCCCAGCAGGGCATCGATGCCGCCGTCGATGCTCGCCAGGTTGGGGCCGAAGTCGTAGGGCCCACTGTGCACGCGAATCTGCGGCTGCAGCGCCAGGTGCAGGAAGCGTCCAAACGGACTGTGCAGCTTCACCCCCAGCGCCGATCGTCCCAGCGTCAGGCTCGGGCGGGTATCGGGCGGCTCGGTTGTCGTAGGTCGCTGGTTGCGGCTCGAACGCGTGCCCACCTGCAGCCAGGCCTCGACGTGCGAACCCAGCGTCGCTGCGATCTGCATCGCCCCGCCTAGCTGCTGGTGCCGATCGTCGCTGAGCAGGTAGCCATACTGGACAAACCCCGCCAGCCACAGCGCCGTCCGCAGGTGGTAAGGACAGCCCGGATTCGCCAGCGGCAGATCAAAAATCCCCGCCCCGCCGCCCCGCGACACCCCCACCGAATGCCGACAACCCAGCGCATCCCCCGGCAGCCCCTGCGCCCGCCCGGTCCCCGGACTGAGCAAAAGCCCCAGCCCAAGCACAAGCCAACCCAACCCGCGCCGCCATCCCGCGTGGCAAGCACCCGCAGCCGGAGCCAGAGCTAGGGCAAGAAAACTCACCGCGCCGTTACATATCACGGCGCCGCATCAGACGGGTGGGGGATTCGCGGGAGGGGGGAGGAGAGACTGCGGTCATGCCGCAGGGGGGCGTGACCTGATCGCGCAGCGGTGGGGGGTTACTTCTTGCCCGGCTTCGGCGAGTTTTCCTCGAAGGCACTCACGATCAAGCCGCGCTGTACTTCATAGGGCTCGCACTTCCGGAAGGGCGTCAGCTTGCCCTTGCTGTCCTTGCAGCCACCGTCGGTCCACAGCTCGGGATGTCGTGGCTCGGTCAGGCAGATGGCGCCGGTCGGGGTCCAGCGGGCCTCAATCTGCCACTTATCCTCATCCAGCAGGATGACTGGCTGCAGGTAATCCATGACCGAGATCAGCGTGCCATTTAGCGTGTGCGGCTGGCCATTGCCGCAGTAGTCCGCGCGAATCATGCGCGTGCAGGCTTGGTGATGATCCTTGAGAGGAACCTGCTCGCAGTTATCCTTCTTCTTGTCACGGTCACGCTCCCAGCCTTTGCAGCTGGTGCCCGTGGCCCAATTGCGATATCCAATCCGGACGCACTTGCCGATAGCGCCGGAGACGCAGCCCATCGTCATCGTCTTCTCGTTGTCAACGCGATTGCCGGTGTCGAGATCCCAGTACGAGCCAACAACCGGAACCATGGGAACTGGAGCGCCCGCTGCGTCGGTGCAGATCGATGGCCACGCATCTCCCTTGTTGGTTTTGGCGGACATCTGATAGGTCCAGACATCTTTGACGTGGGCGAACGCGGTATCGAGGGCAATTTCATCAAATTTGACGGTTATGCTGGTGCCTGCAGTCGTGCTTGGCATTTCACAAGAAACACCCCGGAAGTCGGTTCCAGAGATGGGCTTCTTGTTCGGGCCCAAATAACCACGGATCAGGCTACCATCATACGTCAGACCCGAGACGGCAGTGCCGTCAGCGCTTGTGCACTTGCTTAGTGGGAATCCTTCGCCCTGAACCCATGCCCAATCAGTACCGTTGTGGATGCCGATTTGCTGGCTGTTTGGGATGCAATTTAGACACGGAGCATTGAAAAGACCTATCCCATTACCGAAACCCAGGATGCCCGCATTATGGATGTTAGGATTAATGCCATTCGGGACGTTCTCGCTGACGATTTTTGCACGATACGTAGCGAGGTCCGATTCCTGCTTCGTTTCCGTGCACGCAGAAAGAAATCCACATGCCAACACAACGGCGCCGCCATAGCGAAGGGTCTTCATTGTAACCTCCTATGCAGACATGTAGAGCGAATACCATGAAAGATGCTACAGGGGAGTAGTCTGGTACTCGCAAAACAGACTCAGAGATGCATAAATTTAGTATGCCAAGACGGTTTCAAAAAAACACAAAGAAAATTCAGTTGCAGATCATTTTTTTATAAGCATGGAATATGATTGAGATAATTCTTAGGAGCAGTAGAGCTAATTGCGCAGAAAACTTCTGAATACTGCGAATTTTATGGCTTAGCGCGGTACATCGGCGCAAATCCGGAAGCCCGCCGTAGCGTCGCGGTAGCCAGCGGCCAGGGTATAGCGAGTAGCCACCCGGCAGCCCGTCGCGAAAACGAACCAGCCACCGCTGCGCAGCAGGGCTTCTGAGGCGTCGATCATGGGGAGCATCCACTCTGCTGCATTGCCCGTAATGTCGAAAACACCAAAGGGACTCATTGAGGCAGGGTGGGAACCCACCTCATCTGGACCGACTAGCAGGGGATCCTTACCGTAGGTTTCGTCATAGTTGGCATCGCTAGGCGAAAGTGCGTTTCCATTAGGAAACTCGCGCCCATCAGCCCCGCGGCCAGCCCGTTCCCATTCATATTCTGTGCAGAGGCGAGCCCCGGGAACTCGGCCGGTTTGCCTGAGCCAGGTGGCATATCGCTGTGCCATCGCTAAGGTTGGTCCGGTTACGGGGAAGCTCAGCCAATTCTGCGACTCTCGCTGTTTCCGGCCTTTATAGATAAACGGTTCATCGCTAGCCGCAGTGTATGGCCGGTCCCCAGATTTGAAGGTTAGCTGCCAGCGAGCGTCTGGCAGCTCGCTGAGATCGATGACTCCACCAAGGTCGGCACCTTTGATGCTAACTTGTTGACGTTCAGCGGGAGACAGATCTCGTAAGAATTCCAGCCACTCGCCAATCGTAACCTCATAGCGGCCAATAAGGTATGAGCCCGTTGTGCGCTCATGCAAAGGAGCAGTCGCTACGAAGCTGATGCGCAACCCTTCGTCAGCATTAGAGCCAAAGAGGAATCGACCTGCTGGAATATGGACAAAGTTCTTGGGAAGCTTGTTCTCGGCAAGTAAGTCAATAGACAGAGAGAGGTCTTCCCCTCGGCGTAGAAGAATTGGGTATCGAATCGGTGCATATCCTGTGCGATTGATGGTTATTAAATAGGAACCAGGTGACTGTTCGAAATTTGCCAATGGAGTGTAGCCCAATGCAATTTCATTGGTTAATGTAAATTTTTTTGATTTGCTCTCAGAATACTGAGATATAGAAACTGCGGCTCCAGCTGGGTTTGTGGAAAGTTGAATTCGAGCGGGTTTATTCCATGCTCGGGCAAGGGCACCTGTGCGGTCATAAAGAGCCAGCCGAGCCAGCAAATCGCGCCGCTTAGAGGGGGTGCTGTCTGATTCTGCGAAGATGGCACGTTCATAGAGAGCGTGTGCCAATTGGTCACGGATATCGTCGCGAAAGCCATCCAGAGTCAGAGCCGCTTCAAATTCCTGACTGGCATGAGCGTATAACTCATCGACCTCTGTAACTTTTTCAAGAACAGTGCCCCACTGGGCATCCCCTGCTTCTCGCTTCTTACTGTCATACAAAGCCAGAGCTTGTTTCCGGAGCTGTGCTAGGTCGGCGGCCGCCGCCTTGGCATGCTGCAACTGGGAGGTTGCCTCGTTGAAGTGATGGTCGACACGCACGCGGAGGTCGTGTTTTTGCTTCACCTGATAGCCGGCATAGAGCAATGCGGCGGCGATCGGCACCAGCAGCGCCAGGGCCCGCCGTAGCTGCTGCCGTCGCTGTAGGGCGCGGCGGGAGGCCTCGATGAACTGGGCTTCGCGGGCGCCGATGTCGACGGCTTCGAGCACGCCGACTTCGGCGATCTGTTTGGGGCCCCACAGGGCGTCGCGGTGGCGGCTGAGGCGGAGCCACTCGGCGGTGGCGGCTTCTAGGCGCTGGCGGACGGCGCGGCTCTCGCGGTGTTCGTCGAGCCACTTGCGCAGGGCGGCCCAGCCTTTGAGCAGGGCTTCGTGGGCGACTTCGTAGCTGACGCCTTCGCCGGTGTCGCGGGCGAC
>DAORCZ010000230.1:0-5969 GCA_035345735.1 Pseudomonadota bacterium
ACTTCTTGTCGTAGTCGAGCATGTGCAGCCGGCCTTCAAGGTCGGTGAAGCACACCGTCACCGCCTTGATGCGCCGCTCGTCCGTGAGGTACTTCACGCGCTGCTCGCGGATCTGTCCCTCAGGCACGCGCTGCAGGCGCTGCTGCTTGGCCTCCAGGTTCATCTCTTCCAGGGCGTCGTAGGGGATCTCCAGAAAATCACGCAGCGGACGAACATCAGCGGGCATGGTCGGACCTTTCTTGGTGAGTATTCAATGACTAACAAGGAGAAAATTAGACTAATTCAGAACAAGGCAAACATATTTTTTATAAAAATTAGCAGAACTCGTCAGTTCTTCCCGCCCGCGGCTGACAAAATCGCCGCGCAGCCGGCCTGCGCCTGGTTTTACGGCCGAAGAATCGCTGCCGAGCCGGCCTGCGCCGGGCTTTGCGACCGAAAAATCGCTGCCGAGTCGCCCTCTGCAGCGTTTCTGCGACCAAAAAATCGCTGCCGAGTCGCCCTCTGCAGCGTTTTGCGACCGAAAAATCGTCGTCCAGTCGCCCTGCGCGGGGTTTGACGAGCGAAAAATGGCCGCGGAGTCGCCCTGCGCCGGGTTCTGCGAAGAAAAAAGCGCTACTGAGCCTCCCCAGGCCAAGCTTTGCAGCCCGCGACCCGGCAGCAGCCCGCCTACTGCCCAAGCGGGCGAGTGCCGGTTTTTGGGGGACCAGGGCCCAAAGACCGCGGTCACTTCCTGCGGCTCTATTCGGCAGCGAAATAGCCTTTCTCCGACGGCTGTGATAGCCGTGAGGAGTGTCTTTCCCGCCATCCAGCAAGGACCCGCGCGCGCAGGTGCCGGTCTGGGCCCAGGCTCTGCCGCTCTCTGTCGTGCAGAGCATGCTCTTCCTTAGTGCCTGGGATCCGGCTCTGCAGCACAGCGACGATGTCCGGGTGCTGTCTCTCCTGGGCTCGACCCCGGCGGAGCTGACGACGCTTTGTGAGGCTGGGCAGGCTGCCGGGGCGCTGCGGTATGAGCGGCGCCGTTGGCGCTCGCGCGGGGAATCGGGGCAGAGCTTTCAATGGACCGATGCCAAGGCGACCTGGCGTCAGCTTGCGTGGACGCTCGATGATGCGGCGTGTGAGCGGTTCGCGGCGGCCTGCCGGGTGGCCTATGCGGGCGAGTGCTCGATGACGCTCCGTCGAGGCATGGCCCTTTCTCTGGCGCTGCTTGGGAACAGCGATGGTCGTATCGCAGTCTTGCCCCAGCCTAGCCAGCGGGCGGCAGCGATCATCGAGCGCATCCTGCCCGCCAGCCTGCCGGCGTGGGGAAAGCTTGGCGATCTCCTTCCGCTCTTTGCCGAGGCCGCGCCCGAGTCGTTTTTGACCTGTGCTGAGCACGCGGTGTCCCAGGCCGCGAACCCGCCCGGGAACGCCCAGACCGAGGCGACCGAGGCGACCCAAGAGATTCAAAGCGCTGCGGAGGCTATCGCCCGCGTGCTTGCTCTTTTGGCTCTGGATGTCCTCCTGCTGCCGCGGGTAACGCGGCTTCTGGGCCGGCTGGCCGCGCTGTGCCCGCCGCCGAGACCCAACGTGCATACCGGGCATCCGCTGCAGGTCTTGGCCGCGATCTTCCGCCCGAACTGGCCCATGACCAACGCAGGAATCGAGGAGCGCTTCGCCGCACTCGAAGCGCTGCGACAAGACAGCCCAGCGACAGCCTGGGATCTGATCCTGCAGCTGCTTTCGGCGGGTCGGGCGATCTTCCTGCAGCCTCCCCGGCCGGTGGTCTTGCAGATTTCCATCCCCAGTCGGACGCATGGTGTGTCTGCAGCAGCGCTCTATGGGCAACAGCAGACGCTGCTGGGCTGGGCCATCGAGCTAGCCGGGAACGACGGTCGGCGCTGGGCGGCCCTGCTGCCATTAGAAGCCCACCTGTTTGCGGATCTGTTTATCGACCTGTTGCAACACCTGCAGACGATCCAGCCCGCCGGTTTGAGCCACCGGACTACTCTCTGGGCGGCCCTGCGAGCGTCGCTCGACAGGTTCCGTCCAGAGCCGGAAGCCTCGGCTGGCGAATCGGCTAGCCAGGCGGCAAGCGATCGAAAAGTGCACCAGCAACAGAGCGAGGCGCTGACGCGAGCACTCTATGACGCGCTGACCCCCACAGACTTCGTCGCGGCGCATGCCTGGCTGTTTGACCAGCACGTGAGCCTGCCGGCTCCCTATTCGTCCGTTCAAGACCGCTATGAAAAGTGGGAACAAACCCAAGCGCAGGTCATCGCGGAGCTTGGTCGGCGCGAGGACCGCTGGGAGCGACTGGCGGAGTTTGCGGCGCAGGTGGAAGACGGGCAACGCCTGGCGGTGCAGCTCGCGAGAAGTCACTGGGCCGATGAGCTAGAGCAATCGTTCGAGCGCCTGCACGGGCTCTCGCCGCGCCTTTCGGTGTCGTTTCTGGGCCAGCGCTTGTGGCAGCGTGACTTCGGCGAGATCGCGCGCTGGCTCAGGCGACTTTCGCAGAGCCCGGACCCGCTCGAGTCTGCATACCTGGCCACGCACTTGCGGCTGGGAACGCCAGAACGAGAGCTGCAGCTATGGGATCTGCTCGATGAGCTGGGGGAGCCGATCGGGCGGGAGTACTGGCAAAAGATCGCAGTTCTTGCCCTTGATACGCCCAGGCCGGCAGCGGCCACCGCGCGATGCATCGATCGGCTGATGGACGTAGGGCGCTGGGATGCCGCGCGAATGGCAGCCATTGTCTTCAAAGAACCGGCGACTACGAGGCAACGGCTGGAACTGCTGCGACAAGCCCGAACAGCCGTGAGCGAATCGAATGCGGCGTTGTGGGTAGAGCTCTGGAGCCAGGTCGAGCCACAGACCCCGGAGGAAACGCAGCTTGCCCAGCAGGAAGAAGCGGCATGGCTCGATCTGCTTGCCGCCACGCACTACCGGCTGCGCTTTCTTCCGCGCTGGATTGAGGAGGAGCCGCGGGCCTTCGTGGAGATCGCAAAGGAGCACTGGCTCGGGGCGCTGTGCCATTTGTGGGGCGGCTGGCCTGGCAATAAGCAGCCCGGAAGTGCAGCGCAGCAGGTCCTGTATCGCTGGGCAAAGGACGTGCTGGCAAGCGGACTTCACCTGGGGGGCAGGCAGGATGAGGTGGCGGCATGGCTCGTCCCGATCCTGTCGCGTCCACGGGGGGAAGATGGGCTGTGGCCAGCCGAAGCCTTTCGTCGGCTATTAGAAGAAGAGAGCGCGCGCGGAGAGTCTGCTTTTGCCGAGGGACTGCGTCGATACGGTCGGGATGATCCATTTCCGCAGGCGGGCTTCGTTGACGAACTCATTCAGCGATCAACCGACGTAGCCGCGGACTGCGAAAAGAGCGCTCAGGGGCTGGCAGCCCACTTTCCAGCGACCGCCGCGATCTGCAAAGAGCTTGCAGCGCGATACCGGGAAACCGCCGCAGACTGGCAGGAACGAAACCAGATGAGGGAACCGCAAACGATGAACGTTGGGCCGCTGTTTCCGCTGACCGAGCTACAGATCGAAAACTTCCGCGGCATCCGGCACGCGGTGCTTCATCCGCTGCACCCGCGGCTGAATATCTTGTTTGGGCGCAATGCCAGCGGCAAGACCAGCGTCCTGGATGCGCTGCGCATTGGGCTGGCCCAGCTAGTACCCAAGCTGACCCCCGACATCGGTGAAAAGATTGGTGACCTGCCGCGGCTTGTCGACGAGGATCGCCACCGAAATCAGGACTGGCCCAAGGGGGCGCCGCAGGTGCGCATCACGGTATCTGGACAGCGTCACGGGGAAGAACCGCTGACCTGGCTGGTGGAGCGGAACTATGGCCGGGGTGCAGAGGCGCAGGATCGGGAGACCGCCGTGCTAAAGCCCTACTTCGATGCGCTGAATGCTCGGCTCGGACAGGGTGACGCGGCGGCCCCCTTGCCGGTCTTTGCGTTCTACGGCGTGCAGCGCATTCCAAACGCCAAGGCCGAGCAACCCGAGACCCCCAAGCTTGGGGGGCGAATCCGCGCCGACGGATTGCGCGATGCCCTCAAGGGTTCTTCGGGGTTTGAGGCCAGTGTGGATTGGTTCTGGCGCGAGCAGTTTGCAGAGCAGCAGGAGCGCACCGAACGGCCGGAGTACGAGAGCCCGGCGCTGCATGCCATTCGACAGGCGATCGAGACGACCATGCAGACCCCCGAAGGGGCGGGCATAAAGAACCCGCGGATCGACAAGACGATGACCTTCGTCGTCGACTTCGTTCGGCGTGGGAAGAAAGACTTGTCACTGAAGCTCGGCCAGCTTTCGGACGGTTTCCGTACGCTGCTGATGCTGGTGATTGATTTGGTGCGACGCATCGCGGAATGCCATCCGCCCCTGGAAGGCGAGACCGATCCGGCAGAGCGCTGGCGCCAGATCCCCGCTGTGGTCCTGATCGACGAAGTGGATGCGCACCTGCACCCTAGCTGGCAGAAGACGGTGCTGCATAACCTGCTCAAAGCGTTCCCGCAGGCGCAGTTCTTCGTGACGACGCATGCCCCGCTGGTGCTGGCTGCGGAGAAAGAAGCATATCGGTGGAGCCTGGACAATGGCGACGCTACTCGTATTGAGAGGCCCTTTTATGGCAAGACCAGCGACGTCATCTTGCGGGATGAACAAGGCACAGTCCCTCGCCAGAATGTGCTTCAGAGTCAAATCGATGAAGCACACGATCTGCTCAAACAACGCAAGTTCGACGATGCAGCACTCATCATTGATGCTCTGGAAGCCGACACAGAGGACGACATTCCCGAGCTAACGGGCCTACGGACGCGCTTACGGCTGGCTCAGCAGTGGGTCGATAAGCAGCACAAGTCGGCAGAAGGCAAGCCCACGTAGAGCCCCATGCGAAGGATCATGAAGGGGCAAGAGCCTCCATCGTTGACTGAACATCGCGAGCGGAAATGGGGCCAGGGTGAGGCAGCGGTTTCGGATTACGCCGAGGAGCCGCGCTGGTCGAATTACACACACACGTCGGACGCCCGCGAGCGAATTCGAGTTGAGCAGCGCGCGATCTGTGCCTTCTGTCAGTCCAGCATTGGCGTCAAGAAGACATTGATTCTGGCGCACGTCGTCCCTCAGAGCGATGAGAAGGATGGGCGACGGCTTGAAATGGACTGGACCAATATTGTTGGTTCTTGTCGAGGCGGCGATCCGACCCACAAGCCCGAGGACTATCACTGTGATCGGCGCCAAGGATCTAGGCGCCTTTCCTCTGCGCTAGACCCCGTGCGGTTCACCAACGGATCCTTCATCTATTCCAAAGAGGGCGAAGTGTTCTGGGCCGAGGGTGACCCAGACGTGCAGGACGAAATCGACAAGGTGCTGGGGCTGAATCGTCCGCATTTGAAAGACAAGCGCAGAGCCGCACTTGCCGGGTTTCTAAGGGAGCTGGATGAGACCTCGGCAGAGGACACGGAAGCCAAGCGGCGCAACGCGCTTGAACTGTTGGATCCGGAGCGGCCAAACGAATCAATGCTTATGGAATACGCCGACTACTTACTCTTCCACCTGCGCGAGGGAGAACTGATGAGCAGAGGTGCACCGGCGGCGGGCGCTGATAGTTCGGAAGCGTCACCTAGCTCCCCAGCGGGTGAGTCGAGCTAGCGGCGCAGGAGCTTTTTGGCGAGGGTGACGAGGATGAGGGTGAGGGCGCCGGCGAGGAGTCCGAGGAGGCCGTCGAAGAGGAGCTGGGCGAGGGGGGCGAGGATGCGGCCGACGGTGGGCAGGGCGGCGATGGCGGCGCTCATGGCCTCTAGGAGGTGATGGATCGGCGGGATGCCATGGCTGATGATGCTGCCCCCGACGAGAAACATGGCGACCGTGCCGAGCACCGAGAGGAGCTTCATCAAGATCGGCGCCGCCCGCAGCAGCCCGCGCCCCAGGATCTGCGCCGCCCCGCCGCGCCCGCTAAGCCACAGGCCCAGGTCGTCGAGCTTGACGATGCCGGC